>CAYZRQ010000010.1:2341-10917 GCA_964480895.1 uncultured Gammaproteobacteria bacterium
ACAACGGCGTAACGACGACGTACTACGCGGACAGCGACAGCGACGCGTACGGCGATCCTGCCGTGTCGGTCGAAGCGTGCAGTGAACCGAGCGGTTACGTCGACAACGACGATGACTGCGACGATGGCGCAAGCGACGTGAACCCCGACGTTGCGTACGAGTACTGCAACGGCGTGGACGACGACTGCGACGGGCTGCTCGGCGAGAGCGACCCGGATTACGACACGAGCTACGGTAGCTGTTCGGTCGAGTAACATCGTCCTCCCGCCTTGACCCTTTCCGGGTTGAGGCGGGTTTCTTTTTGCTATAATCACCACAATGATTCCCGACTTTCAATCGGTCTATCGGGCGAGTGAAGAGCAGACGCGTCTTGCGTTTGCGGGTCTTGGTGTACTCGTCATTCTCGGTCTTGTCGGTACAATCTTCCTTTCACCCACCATGGTTGCGGGCATCACGCTCGCAGCCGTTGTGCTGTTCTGCGCTTTTGCGCGACCGACGTGGGTGCTCGGCGGCCTCACGCTGTACCTGCCATTCGAGCCGTTTCTGCTCAAGTGGGTGCCCGACGAACTGTACGTTGTTGCGAAATATGGTTCCGAGGCGCTCATTTACGTTTTGTGCGCCGCCGTACTTTGGCGCGTGGTAACGGGAAGCGTGCGTCTTCGCGCCACGCCCATCACTGCGCCATTTGTCGTTTTCCTCCTTCTCCTCATCGCCTCGATTCTCGTCAACCTTGTTGCGCCCGTTCACGCAGTGCTTGGCGTGCGACAGATTGTACGATTCATTCTTCTCTTTTTTGTGACGGTGCTTCTCGCGCCGTCGCGGAAGTGGATTCGCGGCGTGCTCGCGGGGCTTGCGGCTATTGTTGTTGTGCAAAGCATCATTGGATACGGCCAGGCCGTTGTTGGCGAGCCGCTTGATGCGTTTTTATTGCCGTCGGCGCGACACACGCTCGGCGCAATCGAACTCTCAAGCGGAACCGTGCAGTTTTGGGATCCGGGCGAACGCATTTTCGGCACGCTCGGCCGTTATGACCAGTTGGGTACGTTTCTCGCGTTTTTCCTCGTTATCGCCGTTGCGTTTGTGTACGAGCGCGTACTGAAGGGCCGCGCGCAGCGCATCCTCGTCGCCGGCATCGTCGTCGCGCTGCCAGCGCTTGCACTCACATACTCGCGTTCGGCGTGGTTCGGGTTTATTCTCGGATTTCTTTTTGTTGCGCTGGTCATGAAGCGCGACCGGCGCGTGCTTGCCGCGGCGATCATCGTGCCGTGCGCGCTCGCCGTGTATCTCGCATTCACCGGACTTGCGGTCAATCGTCTTGTTGATTCGCCGACGATGACGCTTTCCGAGCGATTTTTTGAAGCGTTTTCATACGACCGTTTCCGCGGCGAGTACTTCGGTCTCGGGCGCGTGTACTGGATCGTCCAAACCGTCGTGAAGGTCGTGCCGGCCGCGCCGCTCCTCGGCCACGGTCCGGCGTCCTACGGTGGCGGTGCGGTTGCGGCTCTTGGCAATACCGCGGTGTACGACGCGCTCGGTTTGCCGTTTGGCGTGTACGGTACCGAAGGCTACATCGACAACAACTGGTTCAGCTTGTGGGGCGAGACGGGAACGTTGGGACTTACGGCGTATCTGTGGATGTACTTCGCGCTGTTTGCGGCGTGCGTTGCCGTTTACCGCGAATCAAAGGACGCCGAAACGCGTGCGCTCGCACTTGGCGTTGCTGGTGCGATGCTTGCCGTCCTGCTCAACGCGTCGCTCGCCACGTTTCTTGAAGTCCGCACGCTTGCGGTGTACGTGTGGGTGATGGCGGGCGTTGTGGTGTCCTTGGGTTTGCGCGAAGGCGCGTTGAAGTATGATCATCGTCCACGCACATAAATATTTCCACTCGCAGGACGGCGCGAGCCGGTACATGCAGGGACTCATGCGGCTTGAGGAGCGCGCCGGGCACACGGTTGTGCCGTTTGCGATGCGCGATCCGCGCAACGATCCCACGCCGTGGTCGCGTTATTTCGTGTCGTCGCTCGACACGTCGCGCGTGGTATGGGGTGCGGCTGCGCTGCAGCAGTTTTCGCGTGCGCGTTGGAGCCGCGAGGCCGAGGCGAAGATGGGGGAGCTGCTTGACGACGTCCAGCCTGATGTCGTCCACGCGCACAATCTGTACACGCATCTATCGCCCTCGCCGCTTGCCGCATGCAAGGCGCGTGGCGTTCCTGTCGTTATGACAGTGAACGATTATGGCATTGTGTCCGCGAACTATATGCTGTGGAACGGACGTCGTCCCATGGATCCGCGCCACGCCGGCGTACTCGCATCAACGCGATCGCATTTTGCGAAGGGTTCGTATGCCGCAAGCTTTGCACTCGCATCGCTCTTCGCGTTCGGCCGCACGTGGCGGCTGTACCGTGATCTCGTCGACATGTTTGTGCCGTGCTCGAATTTCGTGCGCGAGGCGCTCATCGCTGTTGGCTATCCCGCTGACCGCATTGCTGTCGTCAATCTGCTTGCGGAGCCATTGTTGGTTGACGACGCCTATCCGGCCGAGCGTCGTGGCGATTTTGTGTTGTTTGCGGGACGGCTCGAGACGTACAAGGGCGCGCACGTGCTCATTGAAGCTATGCGGGGCATGCGCGGCGTGCCGCTCAAGATCGCAGGCACCGGTCCTGCCGAGGCGGCGCTGCGCGAGGCGGCGAAGGGTATGTCAAACGTCGAGTTTCTCGGATTCGTCGGGAGTCACCGGCTATGGGATCTTATGCGCCGCGCGGCGTGCCTTGTGGTGCCGTCGCTTTGGAATGAGCCTTTCGGACTTGTCGCCGTTGAGGCGATGGCGCAGTCGACGCCGGTCATCGTCAGCGACCGCGGCGGCTTGCCCGAGATTGTCGAGCACGGTGTGTCGGGATTTGTCGTTCCCGCGGGCAACGCCAAAGAACTTCGTAAGCACATTGGACTGCTTTTGAACGACCCTGTACGCCGGGAGGCTATGGGAAAGGCGGCGCGTGACCGGGCCGGGGAAGTGAGTAATCCACAGGCACATCTTGCCAAAATCATCGAAATTTACACTAAGGTAACAGCATAAACGTTTATCCACAGTTAGCGGGATTTTGGCTTGACGATAGGCTGAAATTGTGCTAAGATACGCGGTTATGTTGATTGCCATGATCGGTCAAAAGGGTGTACCCGGCAAGGCCGGCGGCGTGGAAACCCACGTCACTGAACTGTCGACGCGCCTCGTCCGGGCCGGCCACACCGTGGTCGCTTATGCCCGCACCTGGTACGCGCCCCGCGGCGCGGACCGGTTTAATGGTATCCGCATCGTCCGCTTGCCGAGCGTGCAGACAAAGCATCTCGACACCATCACGCACACCCTGATTTCCGTTTTGCACGCATGCGTGGTTGTTCGTCCCGATGTCTATCACTTCCACGGTGTCGGTCCCGCGCTCCTCGCGTGGATGCCGCGTCTTTTCGCGCCTCACGCGTCGATCGTCGCAACATTCCACTGCATCGACCGCCAGCACGAGAAGTGGGGCCGTTTTGCTCGCTTCATGCTGTGGCTTGGCGAACGCGCCGCGGTAACGTTCCCCGATGAAACTATTGCCGTCAGCAAAGTGCTTGCCGCATACACGAAACAGGTGTTTGGTAAAACGTCAACGTACATCCCGAACGGCATCACGCCGGTTCGTATGTCGACCGACCCTCTTCTCCTCACACCTTTCGGTCTTGAACCATTCCGCTATGTTGCGGTTGTGTCGCGCCTTGTTCCGCACAAGAGTCAGCACACGCTTATCGCCGCGTGGCAGAAAGCGAAAACCGAACATCCCGATGCATTCCGTGACGTGAAGCTCGCCATTGTTGGCGGTTCGGCGTTCACCGATGCGTACGTCGCGAAACTTCATGCGCTCGCTTCGGGCGATGCATCCATCGTCTTCACCGGTACGCAAACCGGCGATGCGCTTGATGCGCTGTTCGCCGGCGCGCGATTCATCGTCCACCCGTCGGTTTCGGAAGGACTTCCGATCGCGATTCTTGAGGCGATGAGTTATGGCAAGGCGGTGCTCGCGGCCGACATTCCGGAAAACCGCGAAGCCATTGCCGAGTACGGCGTACCGTTTGCTGCGGGCGACGTCGACGATCTCGCTCAAAAGCTGACGAGCCTCCTCGTCGATCCGACACGCGCCGCGTCCATCGGTCATCTTGCTCGCGCGTACGTCGAAGATGCCTATCATTGGGACGATATCGCCGCCAAGACGATGCGCGTCTATTGCGCAACCGTGCCGTTCGGCGACAGTCTCATTGCGCAAATCCACTTGGAGTAAACATTGTGCATCCGGCTTCGGCGACACGGAAATCATTGATCCATTCCCGAGACCACTTCTCAGAAGTAGCGATAAAATCTTCGAAGTTACACTAAAATCTTCGGAAAGAGTAATGAAGACGCCCAGCCTCACGGCCGGGCGTTTTCGTTTTGAAGACGTAAGATTTGAGACGGTTGGGGACCGTCCGTCCATATTAACGACGATCGTCGCTTATGTGGATGGATCGCGAACTTCAAAAATACGAATCCACTGTCGAATATTTATGGCCGCAAAAAGCATGTTGAGTTCATGAACGGCATTAAAAGGTGACAACCAAACGCTTCGCTGTATAGGGAGAAAGCCCGATTCCGATAGAAGTTTCCGTAACATCTGTCTCAGACCCCGTTCAGACTCGGGTATATCAAAGACGACCATCGTCATGCGTTCATCTTCAAATAAGTCAGCTTCTTGAATTCGCAAACGGAAACGTTCACGAATACCTTTATCGGTAAGGACGATTTTGAGGCCCATTGAGGTGTTATGGATTTCGATGCATCGTTGTTGTTTGAGCCTTTTGAGTGTGCGTCGCCGTTCAGCGTCGATGCCATCACGTTCGTTTTGCTTTATTCCGTCATAACCTATGGTCATCATGGCATAGGGATGACGCCGATGCATATCGGCTACATCGACGATTAACTCGAGCGCCTGAAGGAAGCGTGCGGTCTTTGAATATCGTCGAAGATGGTGTTCTCGATTGGTCATAGTAGGGACGATCGTCGCTTATTTGACCACGGGGACGCTTTTCCCAGATGCAGGTGATACAAATGTACGAGTCGATTCGCGCATCACATCGCGTACAACGTGTTTGCCGATCATCTCGGGCGTTCGGCCGCTAGTAATGCCGAGTTCGGCAAGTCGGGGGAGATGTGACAGTGCACAGCGGCCGACGAAGATCGCGCCGAGTGCCGTGTCGCCATGCAGGGCTATATGGTTACGCACCTCGATGAGTCCGCTGCGATATATATGGTCGCGCATGTAGCCGAGCCCTTTGTTTCCCGGTGTCGTGATGCCGCGATACGCACGCAGAGAGAGCCGCCACGCCGCGTCGGCAGCGCGCGTATCCGCATCGGGCTCGCGGATGGCGATACTCAATTCGTGCCGTGCCGCAAACAGCGTGTCATACACATCGCGGAACCCGCGGCTCGCTGCGAGCGTGGTCGCCCACGCGTCCCACAGCCCAGCGCTCGTAGCGCCCTCGGTGCGCAGCCGCTGTTGCAGCAGAACGGCCAGCCCTTCGTCGGTGCGCGCGTAGCCGGCGAGTCCGCGAGCCAAGAGCCGCAGCGGCGATGCGGCGCCGTTCGCCGTCCGTAGCGCGTGCACTTCGATTTCGTGCGTTAAGAGTCGCGCCGCCCGCGCCCGCGATACGGAAAGCGACGTCGGGATGTGGATGACGTGAGGCCGCTCGCCGAGATGCCGGTGGTGGCCGATGCGCATCGACGACTGGCGTGAGAACGCGATCGTCCAATCGTCTATACCGTAATGTGCAAGCGTGCGCCGAACCATCTCGGCGAACATGGGTGCAGACACAAGATCGCGGTGTCGATGTAGCCGACCCGCAGCCGCAAGCACGTCGCGGAATTCTTGCGCCAGCTCGGCTTCGGTTTCCACAGGCTTGCCGTACATTGCGGCCGAGAGCGTTGTTACCGCTTCGTCATCACCGTGAGCGATCGCTGCAATCACATCAAGTCGTACGCCGAGCTCATCACATTTTTGACGATAGAGTTCGCCAACAGCATCGACGCGATCGATAAAGTGTGCGCTCACGCGCTTCAGCGCTTCGCGGTAGGCATCGACGGGAAAGCCGCGCGCAAGGGAATAGGAAAAAATCGGCAGCGTGCCGGTGGTTTCGAATGCCGTTTTCGCGGCGTTCAGGCCGCGTTTGTCCTGGCGGACAAGGCGCGCAAATGGCAAAGGCGGAAGCGTGCCGAGCAGCTCGGCCTCGCGTTCATCGAGGTAATGCATGGTTGGCATGATACGAAAATGCCGCTATGGCGTGAAGTCAACAATGAGTGCATCGTCCGCAGGAACGCGGTAGACTTGGCCGCCGGCGGGCACCCAAACATCGTGCGCCGTCGGATTCATGAACACTGCACCGTTTGTAAATGTGCGCATCCACACCTCATCTCGACGTTCCGCCGCCGCAACAGGCGCGCCGATGCCGCCGGCAAATGTCGGATGCGTCCACAGTTGTCCGTGCGACGTTGTGCCGTAGTCAACGCTCAACAACGCACCGGTCATGAGCGCGGCGGCCAGCCCAAGCCGGAGTTCACGCTCGTCGAACACGCCGGTGTTCCCGGTGGTGACGTTTACGATGCTCGCGTTACCGAGCGCACGCTGCGTCGCCAACATGTCGACGAGTTGCGCCTCCCAACGACCGTCGTACTCCCACGGCGTGGGGAAGTCCTCAAACATACGGCCATCGGTTGTGTTGTAAGCGTTTGATGAGCTGCCGTTTGTCACGATAACGACGTCGTTGCCGACCCGCTCCCGTGTCTCGTCAAACAGCGCGCGATATGCCTCATGCCACGCCGCCTCGCGCCCCTTGTCCCACCACACGTCGTCGCTCACCTCGTCGTAGAACACGCCGTCCCACGCGCCAGTATGCAAAACATCGTTCACGACGTAGTTTGTAAGCACGCCCTGCCACGCGCCGGTCAAATCAAGCACGTGCGTGCCCGGCCAAATCCTTACGGCCTCGCCGCCGTTCGTCAGCCGCATCGCCGGCGTGAGGTGCGCGGCGAGCATGTCGTGAAGCGCATCGTTCCACACGCTGTTCCAACTTACCGTCGGCACGTAGGCCAGGATAATGATGTCGGGATTGCGTTCGCGTATCGCCGTAAAGAACGCCGGGTTTTCCACCTGTGCCTCCGCGGGCAGCACGAGCAGATCGTAGGAAGCGAGCGCAGCGAGCGAGGCGTCGAGCTCCACCCCGGCGCGAAGAAAATAATTCGCCGTACGCAAAGCTGGTGCAGCGGGCGCGGTTGGCGCAGCAAGGAGTCCGGGCGGCGCAAGCATCACGAGTGCAAGCGCAAGAGATGTCGTTAAACGCAGAACCACAGGTACGGCGATTGTACCCGTGGCTTGCATCTTGTAAAGCTATGATTTTCCGTCCTCGGCCGCGCTCACGATGTCGGGATTGGGCGAGTAGAGGACGTTACGGATTTTCCACTGTTCGACGAATTGGCCGATGCCGTGTTTGGCAAGCTTGTTGCGTACGGTAGTCGTTCGTTGCGACCATTTGAGCAGCGACTCAAAATTTACTTTGTACCGCCCTTGAACCACAATGTACGTCACCTCATTGTCGGCGATCGCGCGGCGGATGGTGCGCGGGCTGACGCCGAACATCTTGGCGGCTTCGGACACGGTTAAGCGGATCATCGACGTTGGAACCGTCATAGGTGTAATGCTATGGACGAAAGAGCGTCTCATCCACGAGTCTTCATGTTGTCACGATAATCGAGCTTCTGATGTTTGTCTACTCCTGCGTAGCCAAACGTGCTCGCCGCTTCGGACTTCCTTGCGAATCTGCCGCTGGGGCTTTAGGGTAAAACGCATGTCGACGCTCCGACAGAAATTTTTGGCCTTTCGTATCTATCGCCACCGCGACACGGCGGCGTACGGCCAACTTTACGACATGAATGCCGAGCGTATTCGCCGGTTTCTCGTCTTTAAAGTTCCTCGGCAGGAAGATGCCGATGAATTGACGAGTGAGGTTTTTCTTCGCGGTTGGGAGTACATGACAACAAGCCATGTCGACAATGCAACCGCGCTCCTGTTTCGCATCGCCAGGAACCTTGTTGCTGATTTTTATCGTAAATACCACCCAAATGAAGGTATCGAGTTTGCCGAAACCGTGCCGAGCGCCGAGTCGCTGCACGATGCGGTGGCGATAAAACTCGCCGGCGACGACCTCATTGCAAGACTGACGCTTATTAAGGCGGAATATCGCGATGCGCTCGTCATGCGCTACTTGAGTGAAATGAATGTGGGGGAGATCGCGTCTGCATTAGAGAAGACCCCGAACAGTGTGCGCGTGCTGCTGCACCGCGCGAAAAAAGCGCTGCGGGCAGTCAGTCAAGGCGAGGACGAAGGATTACCACACTAAGGCAAGGCTCGGGGAGACGGAACGTATGTCGCTCGTTCGGCGGTTCCGCGACGCCGCGACGGCTCGCGCTGCTCGCCTGCGGCTGTGCAGAAGCGCCTCCCTCCGCGACACACGTTCCGTCT
>CAYZRQ010000011.1:0-10820 GCA_964480895.1 uncultured Gammaproteobacteria bacterium
ATGTAAATTTTTTGCCAAAAGGCCTCCTCCCGGAGGTCTTTTTGGTGGGCATACATGGGACGATCGTCCCGACTATATCCCGACGGGTTTGCGAAGCCTGTATTTTCAGGCTTTTTTGCTGTGGATAAAATAGCCACTCTTTAGAAGTGGTACCGGTGAAGTGGTACCGGTGCGTTCACGCGCCGGCCTCTTTCTTTTGTGTAATAACAAACGACCACCCAAGGGCAGTCGTTTGGTTCCAGGCGCGCACTACGTCGAAACTTCTTCGGTCGGAGTCGGCTCCGCGGCAACATCATCGGCCGCGACTACCGGTTCGATCGGAGCTACCGGCATCGCCGGAGCCATCGGTTCAACCGGGGGAACCGTGTTTGTATCTTCGCCGTCGTTCATAAAAAAGACTTGAAGAATAAGACGTGCGAGTTCTCGCTTGAGAACCAGAGCGAATGCTACGGGAATTCTGGCGTCCCGTCAATTATGTTACCGTGTCGGCGTATGGACGACGATCGTGGTGGGTTCACGCCTGACGAACGAAAGACGTTGCGCGCCCTTTCGACGCCCGCAAAGGTGCAGGATTGCATAAACGCACTTCCGTGGAACGCGGCGAAAGGCAACAACACGTGCATGTCGCCGCGCCTCGTGATGCAGAGCGGCCGAGCGCAGTGCGTCGAGGGCGCGATGTTCGCTGCGGCGGCTTTGCGCGCGCACGGCTTTCCGCCGCTCGTGCTCGATCTGATGGCGGCCGAGCCGGACGCCGACCACGTTCTTGCCGTATTTCGCCAGTATGGGCGCTGGGGCGCTATCAGCAAGACGAATCATGCCGTACTGCGGTATCGCGAGCCGGTATATCGCACGCTGCGTGAGCTATGTATGTCATACTTCCACGAATATTTTTTGCAAAGCAACGGCAGGAAAACGTTGCGCTCGTATGGCGGCCCCATCAATCTTTCGCGCTTCGACCGTCAAGGTTGGATGACGAGCGAGAAGCCGATTTGGTACGTTCCCGAGGCGTTGGTTGACGTGCCGCACGTGCCGCTCGTGACGTCGGCGCAGGTTCGTGCCTTGCGGCCGGCCGAGACGATCGAACGGCAGGCGGGGGAGATTGTGGAGTGGCCATGAACGTGCCTGAATGGTATTGTTTGTTCAGTCTTGAACCATAAACGGCTATGCAAGAAGACAGGCACGCCGAGACTCCGCAATTTGAGACCGCTCCGGTGGTAAGGCATGTCGCGCCGCTGATTGACATCGAGGCTGAATTACGTACGAAACACAACGACGCCGACGTGCAGCGACGAGAATTCCGTCGTGAACGTCAGGCGACCATGGCGCAAATCCGTATGCAGATCGAATCGGCGCAAGCCGAAATCGCTACGGCGCAAGCCGCGATCGTCATGAGTGAGCAGACGCTTTCGTCCGGCCACGAGGCGGTCGAGCGGCTGAAGGCGGAGTACCAGGGTCTTGGGCGCGCGTTCAACTTCGGTGCCATTTCGGAGCGCAAACTCGCCATCGCCGGCGAAAGCGAGGCGTTGCAGCAGTCACAAACACAGCTCGCGAAAGCGATACGTTACGAACAGGGGTTGCGCAAACATTTAGAAAACCTGGAGCGGCATCACGCCGCATAACTACGTCTCGATACTGCCGCGCACTTGGCGTTCGAGGTCATCGAGGTCGAGTCCGCGTTTCATGCTTGCGAGTTCGGCGTCGGTGCCGTTCGTTATTTTGAGCTTGTGTTCGACGGCGACAAGCAGCTGGAGGATTTTTCGAATTTCGCGCTCGGCATGTACGTTAACTTGGAAATCGATTTCCTCCCGGAAGTCGGCGATTTTTTCCGCGCGGTTCTGACTGATAAGCACGATAACCGACAGGAAAATCGCTTCAAGCGAGACGACCATCGTGAGCAGATTGAACGGGTAAGGGTCAAACACGGGCACGCTCGGCACCCAGCCGATGTTGACGACAACCCACGCCACGAACACGAGCGCGTTGAGTGTAAAGAAAACGACGGTGCCAAAAACGTCAGTCATGCCGTCGGCCCAGCGTTCGGGGAGCGTACGGCGGCGTTGCATTTTCGACGTAAAAATTTGCGCAATCGAATCGTTGCGCGCCGATCTCGTCGAACGTTGCGGTTTCCTCCTTCGCACGGACATGACAAAATCATAGCATAGAAACGTTGCGATGGATGTCGAGATCGCGAATGCGGACGTCGAGCCACTTCTAAGAAGTGCCAAACTTATCCCCAGGTAATTTTCCAAAAACTGCCCGGCAACCAAACGCGGTGAATACCGAAATGCGTTTTGAAAATCGAATACCCAATCCCGCCTTCGAGAATCGGCAACGCGCGCGGCGGTACGATGTCGCCGAAATTAACGCTCCGGTAGCCGCGCTCGAGGCAGCGGCGGAACCACCAATCGATAAGCCCGGCCATCGGCTGCATGCGGCCGAACTCGGGCAGGAAACATCCGAGGAGGTAAACGCTTTGGCCAATCTCATCGCAATTGCCAGCAACAAATACTGCGCACGGCGCTCCATCGGCGTATCGCGCAACGAGAATGTCGATAGTTTCGGGCTGTACGGCAAGCCGCTGTTCGACGTTGCGTAAAAATACGCGTTGCAAATGCCGCGGCACGGTCGAGCGGGGATAGACGCGTTTCACGTCATCAATCGTGCCGAATCCGAGCGTCAAACCGCTTTTTTCGTAGTGACGAAGATGCCGCCGGCCGTGCTCGCTCCACGCGTCACGATAGCTCGGCGTCACCATGGCTACCGCCGCCAAGTCGTGTGCACTTACACGGTGCCAACCGTCGTAGCGCGCGGGCATCGACGTGGGGATCCATTCATGAACGGTGATGAGCGCATGGGACGTGGGCAATGCCTCGGGCGGCATATTGCCGGCCGTAAAGGTGCGCAGCCACGTCACGATCGGCCCGCGCACAACCGTCGCAGTGTAGCCGTCGGCGTGCAGGATGATCGGCGCAATCGAAGTCGCGGCTGCCGCCTGCCACGCGGTGCCGCTCGGACACATCGCGCCGTTCCCCGGCACGGGGCAGATGTCGCGGATGCATCGAAGGCGCGTGCGATCCATGTATTTCTTTACTTCTTCATCCCCTCAATCGCCTTGAGGATTTCGAGCGGGACGGTAAAGACGACGGTATTCGAAGCGTCCGACGAAATGTCATTGATGGAGTTGAGTGTACGCAAGTGTAGCGCACCCGGCGAGTTCGCGAGCATCATCGCCGCTTTTGCGAGGTTCTCCGCGGCCGATACCTCGCCTTCCGAGTTGATGATCACCGCGCGGCGTTCGCGCTCGGCTTCGGCTTGCTTGGCGATGGTGCGGATCATCTCGATCGGCAAGTTGATGTCCTTGAGCTCGACGCTTGTCACTTGAACGCCCCAGTCGGCAGTGGACGCTTCGACAAGCTGCTCGATGCGATTCGAAATCGTCTGGCGTTGCGAGAGCAGTTCGTCGAGTGTCACTTCGCCGGCAACGTTGCGCATCGTTGTCTGCGCGAGTTGCAGTACCGCCCAGTGCACATGTTCGACTTCGAGCACCGATTTTGCGGCGTCAACGATTTTGTAGTAGATGACCGCCGTAATTTTTGCCGAGACGTTGTCTTTGGTGATGGCGTCCTGCGCCGGAACCTCAACCGCCTTCAGGCGCAGGTCGACTTTCGTCATGCTTTGAAAAACCGGCACAACGATACGCCAGCCCGGTTCCGTCGATTTGTAGTAGCGCCCCATGAGGAATTTTACGCCGCGTTCGTACTGGTTGACTTGCCGAAGCATCAAAAGGGTGACGACGACGACGAATAGCAAAGTAAAATAGACGGACATAGGAAGAGTTTATGTGACGAAAGCGTACGCCGGGATCGCCGATGTGTGAAGCGGTGTCGCGTTTGCGATCGTGGACGGGTCCTGTCGCCGGACTACCCCGTCCCATTTCGCGTTTTTCGAAAAACGAAAAGCGCGAGTTGCCTCGCGCGTTTCGTGTTAGGCCGCCATGGAATGGTGATCCTCGTGCGATTCGGGTGCCGGGGCCGCTTCGGGCATGGGCATCGGTTCGGCCACAGGGGCCATTTCGGGCATGGGGGCCGATTCAGGCTGCATTGCCTCGGCCGGCGGCATGGCGGGTACCGGTGCCGCTTCGGGTTTTCCAAACCATCCTCCGAGAACTTCGCGAAATCCCATATTCGGGTACGTCAATGATTAACTGATCCATCATCCACGCATATTGGACGAAAATGCAAGCCTTGCTGTGGATGAACTTTGGTTCTGTTTGCTCGCTCGGCACGACCATGGCAGCATGGTGTCTGGAGGTTCCATGGCACGAAAGAGCGATTTTCCGGCCGAGTTGGTGTTTGTTCGTCATGCCGAAAGTGTGGGCAACGTGAAGAGCATCGCCGAGCGCACGAAAATGGACAAAGGGAGCGTCTTCTTCGAGCTGACGGCGCGCGGCCGTCGCCAGGCCGAGATCACCGGAACGTGGCTGCGGAAGCACTATCCGAACCCCGACCGCGTGCTTTCGTCCTACTACACGCGGCCGATGGAGACTGCACAGCTCGCGTACCCCGACGAGGTCGTTCGCATCGAGCCGCTGCTCGCCGAGATCGACCGCGGCATCTTCACGACGATGGACGAGGACGAGATCGCGGAGCGTTTTCCCGGCGAGCTTCGCCGACGCGCGCTCATGGGTTGGTACCACTTCCGGCCGATGGGCGGTGAGAATTGGCCCGACGCCGAGCGCCGCGTGCGTGAATTCCGCCGCAGCGTGTGCTGCAACTACGGCGGCAAGCGCGTTGTCGCGTTCACGCATAGCCACTTTCTCTTACTCTGGCAGCGCGTCAATCACGGTTGGACGATCGACGCGACCGTGGCGAAGTTCTTGCGCAAGGAATGGGTCGAGAACGCCTCGGTCCTCGTCTACCGTAATGGGGAGTGGACGACGGCAACGGACTACGTCGTACCGTGGGAGAACCATCCCGACATGGAACGTCCGTAAATCATAATCCCGCACCTTTCGTGGTGCGGGGTTTTTGTCGTTTTCGTGACAGTAATAAGGAAGAGCCCCGGCCGCGGCCGGAGCTCATGAGGAAACGCTAGTCGAACCACTCGTCTTTTACCGCCCAGTAGAGACCCACCAGGACCAGGGCGAGGCACGCGATGCAGGAGAGCACGTAGGCGACGTTGTGCGGGTAGATGGAGATGCCTTCCGGCGCCGTCACCTTTTCGCCGCTCTCTTTGTGATCGAGGAGCGTCTCGCGCAGCTTCATGAGCTCGTTTGAGATCGTGAGCGCGTCGGTGTCCGGCGGAAGGTTGCCGAGCGCGAGGTACGACGATGTGATGTTCTCGTACCAGAAACCGACATCCTCGTCGGGCGTCCTGTAGACGATCGACGTGTAGCCCTCTGTACACCCACGGCTCTCCATGTTCTTGAGCGCAATGTCGAGTTCCTGGCGGGCGAGCTCGACCGTGTTCGCATCGGCCGCGCGCTTGAGGTGGCCGCCGATGTCCTGATCGAAGGTCACGTCCGCGACGATACGCAAGACGATCCAGATGACGAGAGGGATCAATGTGAGAAGCGGCACGAAACCTCCAAGGCATGTGGGGAGCAGACGACCTCGAATAACGAGGACAAGCGACAATACGTTACAATGCCCGTTATGTCAATATCCGTCACCATCCGCCGCCATCACTGGTCGCGCCAGATCCGCATCACCATCCGCCCCGACGCGACGATTCTTGTCACCGCGCCGCGGCGGACGAGTTTGCGCGTGATCGAGCGGGTGATCCGCGAGCGATCCGGTTGGATTCGTTCTATGATTGCGACGGTACCACGGGAAGAAAAATCGACAGGTGTACAAAAGATGCACCGCATACAACAAACGCGCGAACTCGTCACGCATCTCGTCGACGAATACTGTACTTTTTACGGCGTTGTGTGCGGTCGTGTGAGCGTCCGCGATCAGCGTTCGCGCTGGGGGAGCTGCTCGTCGGCGGGTAATCTCAACTTCAACTATCGTCTTGCAGCCATGCCCACCGATCTCGTACATTATGTCGTCGCGCATGAGGTCTGCCATCTCGTCGAGCTGAATCACTCGTCGCGGTTTTGGTGTTTGCTCGCGTTGGCGATCCCTGACTACAAAACGCGCCGCAAAGCGCTGCGCGCGTGGGGAACTATCGGATGAGCGAAAGGAGCAGCGCGGCGTCTTCGCGCCCTTCGACGATGCGGTGAAGCGTGTGGAGCACGGGAAATGATGGCAAGTCGTTGCCAAAGAGCCGCGGTGCGCACGCAATGACGCGCAAACCCTCGCTCGGCTTTGACGGCATTTGCTTGTGCGCAATTTCGACGCCGACGGCGCGATTGCCGGAGCGCGCGCTTGTGCCGGTCGCCACCAGGTCGCCAAGGCCGGCGATACCGAGCGCCGTCGTGCGCTTGCCGCCTTGACGCACAACGATGCGCGTCATTTCGTCGGCCATAAGCGCTATGAGCCATCCGCGCGCGTTGTCACCGAACGCGAGCGACTCCGCGATGCCGAGCCCGATGGCGTAGGCGTTCTTGAGTGCGCCGGCTGTTGTCGCGCCAACAACGTCGCTCGACGTACGGATTGTAAGCGCCGTGCCGCGGAACATCGCCTTTACCGCGGTGCGCGCGCGCCGGTCGGTTCCCGCGAGCAGCGCCACGGTCGGCAGCTTGCGCATGAGTTCCTCGGCGAGCATGGGGCCGGCGAGGTGCAGCCGTGGCTGGGCGTCGGGGAAACACTCCCGCATAATCTCGGTGACGGTTTTGCATGTTTCCATTTCGTAGCCTTTCGATACCGTCACAATTGGACAGTCGGGTTTGAGAAACGGCGACACGCTATGGAGTGCGTTGCCGAGCACCCATGTCGGCACGCATGCGAATACCGCATCAGCGCTTGAGGCCACTGCCTCGAGCGGTTGCTGACTTCGTACGACGTCTGCATTTTTGTCCCATGGATTGACGGCAACATGGTGGTTGTCGCTAAGCACCATGGCGAGCGCACTGCCGATCTCGCCCATGCCGAGCATGAGCGCGTGTTGCCGCGTTGGCATATTAAGGACGTAATCCTTTCGTCGCCTCTTCGATGAGTTCAGTCTGCATCTCGTCCTTCCACGAATCGATCATGTCTTGCCAGCCGACGGACTGGAGAAATTGGACGAGGATGAAGATAATAACCGATGCGATGATCGTCGCGCCGATCGCTGTTCCTACGCCCGAGACCATTCCGATCAGAAATCGCCGTCCGAATGAAACGTGTTTTTCCATCGCTTGCGCTAGCCGCTCGGTCGCGTCGCGAGGTACGCGCCTGTTGTCGTGGTCTTGCATAGATAGCAACAGTATAGACGACATTCTTGGTGCATGTCTTGCGCAACTTCGCGGCAGAGGATACGGTCGTACTGAATCTTCAACACCCTAGCCAACGTCTATGCCAAGTGCGCGCGCAACCATGAACGTGCTCCTCGCCATCCTCGCAATCGTCCTCATCGCGCTTGTCGCGTCTTTGTGGCAAAGCGACGTGCCAGTGAACACCAACGCGAATAACGAAGGAGCTGTTGACGAAACACCGGCGGTTGACGAAACACCGGTCGAGGACATTGAAACATCGTCGGCAAGCGGCAACATCGTCGTTTCCGAACCCGATCCGAACGATGCAATCGGTTTGCCGCTCGTCATTACCGGCCGCGCACGCGTGTTCGAAAGCGCGTTTTCGTATCGGTTGCAGGACGCGAATGGCGTTTTGCTTGTTGAGGGATTCTCGATGACTACTGCGCCTGACGTTGGACAGTTCGGTGAGTTTAATGTTTCAACGAGCTATCCCGAGCCCGCAACCGACACCGGCGTTCTCACGGTGTTTGATTACAGCGCGAAGGACGGCACCGAAGAAAACATCGTAACGATTCCGGTCGTCTTTGCTGATGTCGAGTCGATGACGCTCAAGGCGTACTTTTCGACGAGTGCAACCGGAACCGATTGCACCACGGTCGCGCCGGTTGACCGTCGCGTCGCTACAACGGCATCGGTCGGACGCGCGGCGATCGAACAACTCCTTGCCGGTCCCACGACGGCCGAACGCACGGCCGGTTTTGACACGAGCATTCCGTCGAATGTGCAGCTCATAAGTATCGCCATTGCCGAGGGCGTCGCAACGGTCGAATTCAGCGCAACGCTCGACGATACCGTGGGCGGTTCGTGCCGCGTGAACGTCATTCGTTCGCAGATCGAGATAACGCTTAAACAATTCCCGACGATCGAAAGCGTCGTCATTCTCGTCGAGGGTAAGTCAGCCGACGCGGTGCTGCAGCCATAGGTTGGTTTGGCGGCGACGGCAACCGATTTGCTATACTGTCCCCGTATGCCAAATGTCGTTACGGGCGTTGCGGCGGAGGCGGTTTTTGACGTCGTCCGGTTCCCGCTGTGGTGGTATTCCCAAGGACTCGTCGCCGCTTCGCGATTCGCACGCGATTTCGTTGTGGGCTACGAGCGGTCGCTCGCGCTTTCGGTTTGGCTCAAAAATATCTTCGTGCCGATGTTCGGCCAGCACGACTGGCAGAGCCGCATCATCAGCGTGTTCATGCGCGTCGTGAATATTATCGGTCGCGGCTTGGCACTCGTTTTTTTGGTGCTTGCCGCGCTTCTGGGATTGGCCGCGTATCTCGCCCTGCCGATCGTGGCAACGATATTCGCGCTCTACCACGGCATCGGCGCACTCATGGCGTACTATGGCTGAATTCGACGAACGTGCGGCAACGGAATCGGTAACACCACGGCGAGGATTTCCCGGCGTATTGCTTGACGGCACCTTTTGGTATTGGGATGCCCTCATCGACGAGGCAAGCATCGCGCGACGTCGGGCGATCACGCGGCTCCGGCGTGCCGAGCGCACGGCTGCGCTTATCGTCGCCGCGTTTTGTAGTGTTGTATTTGTATGGGGAGCTGTAACCATGTTTGCTACTGATCTTTTGCGTGCGGATTTTTGGACGACACCGAACGCGTATCTCGCCGCATTCTGGCTTGGCGTACTCGCCCTGCTGTTTGCAGCACATCGCGGCGCTACGCTTCGCGCGCTCATGCGCCCTATCCCGCGAGCCGAACAGTCGCCCGAAGCCACGAGCATTCCATCGCTCGACGCCGCGTCGCAGCGCGCGCCGATGTCGGGTACGTTCGACGCTGATGCCATGAAGGCGATCGAAGATGCTTTCGCACTTGCGCTTGCCGCCAAGCACGCCGCCGTCCTGCCGCTCCACGTGTTCGCCGCCGCGCTCGCGAGCCAGGACGTCCGCGTGGTGTTCGCTCGCTTGGGGCTGACGCTCGCCGCGGTTCGCGATCCGATCCGCCGGCGTATGACAACACTCACGGCCGGTGAAACCGTGTTCGGCGCCGCTGGCTTCGAGCTTGCTACGCAGGCGTTTGCGCTTGCTGTACGCGAGGGGCGCCGCCACGTCACCGCCGTCGAGCTCGTCGCCGTTGCGTACGAATCCGACGCATTTTTGCGCGAAGTGTTCGACGCCGCCGGCATCGATGCTATCGCGCTCCGTGCAACGCTTGGCTGGCTGCGCCTCACCGACCGCGCCCGTGAACGCTACCGCGAATTTCGCACGGCGGCCGCGTTCAAGCCCACGGGGAACATGAATCGTGCCTACACCGCCATCACAACGCCGTTTCTCGACAGCGTGAGCGAAGACTTGACGCGCGACGCCGTCTACGGACACACGAACATGCTCGTTGGTCGCGACAGCGAAATGACAACACTCTTGCGTGCGATCGAGGGCGGTAATCAAAGCGTCGTGCTCGTGGGGTCGCCGGGTGTTGGCAAGGCAGCGATTATCGACGGCATCGCCGACCGCATGGTCGAGGAGCGCGTTCCGGCTGTGCTGCAAGACAAGCGCCTCCTGAAACTTTCCGTCCCGCTCATCGTGAGCGCGCATGGCGGCTCGGGCGCGGAAGAGCGGTTTTTATCGGTGCTGCGCGAAGTCGCCGCGTCGGGGAATGTCGTGCTTGTCATCGAAAACGTCCACGAACTCATCGGTATCGGCAGCGGCGTTGACCTTTCGTCCATCCTCGCGAGCGAACTTGAAAAAGGCTATACGTTCGTTATTGCGACGACGACACCGCAGGCTTACGCCGAGACGCTCGAGCGTTCCGTGCTCGGCCCTAAGCTCCAGCGCGTCGCAATAGCCGAGCCCGAGCGCCAGGACGCCGTCGATGTGCTCGCCGCGCATGTTGGCGGCATCGAGGCAAAACACCGCGTTGTGTTCACGTACCATGCGCTCGCCGCGTGCGTTGATTTTGCCATTCGCTACCTTCACGATGGTGCATTGCCCGAGTCGGCCATCGAGCTTGCGCGCGAGGCCGCGCTCGAAACGTCGAAGCGCCCGCCGGGCGCCGGCGGACTCGGGTGGGTGAGCAAAGACGACGTCGCCACACTCGTGTCGTCGCGCACAAAAGTGCCGGTCGCCGATGTCGGCCGCGCCGAGGGCGAGCGGCTGCTTGAGCTTGAGTCGCGCGTGCACGAACGCGTGATCGGCCAGGACGAGGCTGTGAAAGCGGTCTCGGCCGCGCTGCGCCGCGCACGCACGGATTTGCGTTCAGCGAATCGCCCCATTGCCAACTTTCTTTTTCTCGGGCCCACCGGTGTTGGGAAAACCGAGCTCGCAAAGGCGACGTCCGAAGTCTTTTTCGGCAACGAGGGCGCCATGCTGCGTTTTGACATGAGCGAGTATCAGGATCAAGCGTCAGTAACGCGGCTCATCGGCGGCAACGGCCAGGCCGGGCTCCTCACCGAAGCCGTGCGCCGTGCGCCATTTTC
>CAYZRQ010000012.1:0-8858 GCA_964480895.1 uncultured Gammaproteobacteria bacterium
GGTTCCATGAATACGGGTACGAACACCCTGACGCTTGCGACGGCTCCTGACGCGGCGACCAACGTCTTGTACGGTCCGATCACCGGCGTCACGCACCCGATAATTCTCTGGGCAACGGGTTCATCCTCATCGGGCACGGGTTCGACCGCAAGTACCGGCTGGACGCTCGATTTGCTCTCGCCGGGTACCGGCTGGACGCTTGCGGGCAATACACCTACCACGATTATGTGGGATAGCAGCGGTACGGGGTTGAGCTTCGTCGACATCGAATACTCGAGCAACGGCGGAACGACATGGACGGCAGTTGCGTCCGACGTGAACAGCGGCGCCGTGTACAATTGGAATGTACCGAACGAAGCGACAACGGAAGGCATGCTGCGCATCACGGGTCACGACGGGCTTACGACGCTCGCCACATCGACGTCGGGTGCGTTCACCGTCACGGTCGCTACGGCAGCCGAAGAAACCCCGGCCGAAGAAACGCCGACGGTACCTGAAGAAAACGTCGCGGACGGTTCGGGCGAGATGGGGATTTCGCCGGTTACTGGCGAGCCGGAAGAGATTAGCGAAGTCGAAGAAGGCCAGTACATTGTCGGCGCATCGTTCGACACGGTGTACTACATCGACACCGGCATGATCCGACGTCCATTCCTCGACTTGCAGAGCTTCATGACATGGCAGGATTCGTTCGACGATACGTGGACGGTTACTGACGCCACGCTGACGTCGCTCACCCTTGGTACACCGATGCTCCCGAAGGCGGGCGTAGTTCTCGTCAAGATTCAGTCCGATCCCAAGGTGTACTTCGTTGAGGAGAACGCCGACGGCGACTACGAATTGCGATGGATTGTGAGCGAACAGGTGGCGACCGACATGTTCGGTGCCGTCTGGGCCGACTACGTGATCGACGTGAACGTTGTCCTCTTCCCGCGCTACGAATCGGGAACCGACATCGAAGCGGCCTTCACCGTTGACCGCGCCATCATGAAAACGTGCATGCAGGTGAACAGCTAGTAAAGAGAAAAAGAAAAGAAAAGGCTCGGGATTCGTCCCGAGCTTTTTTATTTTGTGCTATCATAGTCGTATCAATATGGACATTTTCCGCGCCATGGCGAACGAAAAAACAACGCTGCAGGAGGACTGCAAAATCCGCATGCCGCTAACGCCCGAGGAGCGCTCGCTTGGATTTTCTCCGCCGAAAATGAGCGATATCACGTGGCGTATTTTTCGTATCATGGCGGAATTTGTCGAAGGCTTCCAATTTTTGTCGCGCACCGAACGCGAGGTCTCCATTTTTGGTTCCGCACGCTTGCCGTCCTCGAATCGCTGGTACCAGGAAGCGGAACGCCTTGGGCACAAGCTCGGGGAGAACGGCTATACCGTCGTGACGGGCGGAGGCCCGGGGATTATGGAAGCGGCGAATAAGGGATGTTATGAGGCCGGCGCAACGTCGGTTGGGTTAAATATCCAACTGCCCAAAGAACAGCGCATGAATCCGTACGTGACTATGTCGCACGCATTCTACTATTTTTTCACGCGTAAAGTGATGCTGGCCGCCAGCGCGCAGGCGTACGTTTTTTTCCCCGGCGGTTTTGGAACCCTCGATGAAGCGTTCGAGATACTCACGCTTATCCAAACAAAAAAATCCGAACCTATGCCAACGGTTTTCGTCGGCAAAGATTATTGGGCGCCGTTAGTTGCATGGCTTGAAACTACCGTGTATGGCGCGTACGATGCGGTCGGACGTGACGACCTTCGGTTTCTTGCCGTTGTCGATACGGCAGAAGAGGCCTACGCGCTGATCGCGAAGAGTAACGAGCGCACGATGTTCTAGTTTTATGTACGAACGACTTGCTCAATTAGCTACCGGTCTTGTTCCGCCGAACGTCATTACCGCAAAACCCGGCGAAGAAACCATTGAAGTCAGCGTGCCGGCAAGTACTGCCGCCGCGCTTTACGAAAAAGTGCGCAACACGCTCGACTACCAGGACGAGCACTTGCTTCGTCGTAATGCCATCCACCGCATCCTCAAGCGTTTTCGCGGATCGAACGAGTCGTCGGACGTCGCGTCACAGGCGCTCTTGAAGGAACTTGTTTGGGCGAAGTATCTCCCGAACAAGTCCATCCCCATCGTGCTTGCCCTGCAAGTTGCGATTATTCTTGCGAAGTACGAACGTTTGTTCGCTGCGGCCGAGGTGGCGGGGGAGAGCCGCGAACGGCTGGCGCAGTGGTTGCTTGATGTGGTTTCCACCGAAATCGAATACACGCTTGCGCCGCCGGTTGCCGACGAGGCGTTGGCGAGCTTCATGTACGAAGAGATGCGTCAGCGCATAGACTGGGATGCGCGTCTTCCAGGGACGCCGGAGGAGCGCGATTTACGCCTGTACATCGCCATCCACAAAACGCTGCTCAAAAGCAATCTCCCGACGCTGCGGTTTC
Source organism: uncultured Gammaproteobacteria bacterium (assembly GCA_964480895.1). GTDB lineage: Bacteria > Patescibacteriota > Patescibacteriia > UBA9934 > UBA9934 > CAIKHN01. The sequence continues at coordinate 2,440 of CAYZRQ010000012.1, forward strand.
GTCTGCTTACGCTCTACTACCCCGATTGGGCGGGAACAAAAACACCGGCCGAGCGCGTTGAAGCGGTTGCGGCGGGACTGCCGAACGTGGTTGCGACAATCGACCGTGAGTTGAGCTATCCGTTGACCGAGCGTTTGGCGCGCATGATGCGCCGTCGTGCCGGCATATTCCGCGTGCTGCGCGACGCGCTTGATGCGAATCGCGCGAATGTTGCGGGCATGCTTACCGATCCGTCCACGCTCGACGCCGCGGTTACGGCCGCGTTGCGCCACCGCACCGCCGACTTCAGGACGCGTTTACGTCGCACGGTCATCCGTGCCGTCGCGTTTCTCTTCATCACCAAAATGCTTTTGGCGCTGCTTATCGAGGTACCGTACGACATCCTCGCGAGCGAAGAGGTTCCGCTGTATCCGCTTCTCGTCAACATCGTGTTCCACCCGCTGTTCTTGGTGCTCTTGAGTGTGACGGTGACGCTTCCCGAAAAGAAAAATACCGAGGACTACATCGCAGCGGTTCGCGCGATTGCGGTGGGCGCCGATCATCCGCTGCTTCACCTGCGTGTGAAGCGCGAATCGCGCGGCACGTGGACGAGCGTCTTCACATCGATCTACGCCTTGCTTTTCGTCGCCGTGTACACGGCGATCGGCTGGGCGCTTGCCTCGCTCGGTTTCCACGGTCTCTCAATAGCGCTCTTCCTGTTCTTCCTTTCGCTGGTGACGTTCTTCGGTATTCGTATCCGTTCGTCGGCGCGCGACGTTGTGGCGAGCGATGCACGTTCCGGCATTGTCGGCACGACGTTTGACATGCTCATGCTGCCGATCGTCAGGGCCGGCGCGTGGTTGTCGAATCGCGTCGCCAAGATCAACGTTTTCATCTACTTCTTTGATTTCATCATTGAGGCGCCGCTCAAAGTCGCCATTGAGTTTATCGAGAGCTGGCTCGCGTTCATCCGCGAAAAGAAAGAGGAAATTTAACGCCTGTTGTGCAACGGAGGACGATAATCGTGGTGACGTCGATATCGCTTGCCGTGGCCTTTTTGGCGGCCGCGGTCGGCAGGTTTGCGTTTGAGGGAGGCGCGCCGGCGTATGGCGTGACGTTTTCGTCGAGTTACGCACGCGAGTTGGGGCTTGATGCCGCGGCCGCGTACACGGCGGTGATTGAGGAGCTTAACGTGAATATCGTTCGCATTCCCGTGCCGTGGGACAGGGTCGCGCCGTTGCCGGGTGTGAATACGTTTGATGAGATTGACGCCATGCTTGATATTGCCGCGGAAAATGATGCACAAGTAATGCTTGCCGTCGGGTACAAAGTGCCGCGTTGGCCCGAGTGCGCGATCCCCGACTGGGCGAGTGCGCTTGACAACGCGGCGTTCACCGATGCACTCCTCACGCATCTCGATACGGTTGTTACGCGCTATAAAGAGCATCCCGCACTCGCACGATGGCAAGTCGAAAACGAGCCGTTATTTCCGTTTGGTGAATGTCCCGTTCCCGACATCGACCGCTTACGCGCCGAGATTGCGCTTGTCCGCCGCGTCGATCCGTCGCACCCGATTCTGCTCACGTCAAGCGGCGAGCAATCGTCATGGCTCGAGCTTGCGGCAAGTGCCGATATCGTCGGCGTAAGTCTCTATCGATTCGCTTGGAACGATGCAATGGGGCCGGTTGCGTTCCCACATACGCCGCTCTACTACCGTTTGCATCGCGGGCTCGTTCGAGCGACGGGGAAGGACGCGCTCGTGAGCGAGCTGCAGATGGAGCCGTGGTTTGCGGAAGGTGTTGGTAACGATGCAGGAACAACAATCCCATTTTCGAGCAGTGACTTCCGCGAGCACGTGCGGTTCGTCGAGGAGACGGGAATGGAGGAGGCGTGGCTGTGGGGCGTCGAGTGGTGGTATCGTGAGCGTCTTGCCGGCCGACCCGAGCTTTGGGACGCTGCCCGCGACGTGTTTTCCCGATGATGTTTTATGCGGCTGACGAAGGCACAAGAGCGGCTGCTTGCCGCGCTCATGACGAAAAAAGGACGCCTTGAACAGGGTAAGTTTATTGTTGAGGGCGCGAAGTTCGTCAAAGATGCCGGTCGCGCTGTACTTTTTACGTTTACGCCAGCCGACACACCGCGCTGGCGCGAATTCGTTTCCACGGAAACGCCGCAGCCTATTGCAGCGGTTGTTGCGCTCCGAGCGTGGACTATGACCGACGTTGCGAATATGCGCACCATCGTCGTACTCGACGGCGTGCAGGATCCAGGCAATGTCGGCGCGGTGCTCCGTGCGTGCCTCGGGTTCCGCGCCGGGTTGTTGCTTGTCGAATGCGCCGATGTGACAAATCCCAAAACCGTTCGCTCGAGCGCCTCGGCCGTGCTCCACGTGCCGTGGATGACGGTCTCGCGCTCGCACGGCGCACGCGCAATCGCCAATCTCAACCGTCCGGTGTTTCGTCTCGAACTACGCAAGGGGAGCCAGCCGGTTGGCGACATCCCGCGCGAGCCGCCTGTTGTCATGATCGCCGGCAGCGAAGGGTCGGGCATTCGCCTCGACGCCGCGGGTACGTCGATTCACATTCCGCACGACCGCAGCCTCGAATCGCTCAACGTCGGCGTTGCGGTTTCCATTGCTTTGTATGAAAGATCGCGCTAGCGCATTCTCGCTTCTCACAACAACCGGCGCGGCACGCCGCGGCTCGCTCGCAACCGCGCATGGCGTTGTCGAAACGCCGGCGTTCATGCCCATTGCCACGGCCGGCGCCGTCAAAACATTGCTGGCCGACGAAGTGCGCGCACTCGGCGCGCAGATACTCCTTGCCAACACGTACCATCTGCTTCTGCGTCCCGGGAGTGATGTGCTGACGGCTGTTGGTGGCATTCGTGAACTCATGCGCTGGTCAGGGCCGATACTCACCGACAGCGGCGGCTACCAGGTGTTTAGTCTTGCAAAACTCAACCGTATCGACGATGACGGCGTAACGTTCCAGTCGCACATTGACGGCCACACCGTGAAGCTTGCGCCAGAAAGCTCCATCGCCATGCAGCACGCGATCGGTGCCGACATTTTCATGCAGTTCGACGACGTCGCCGCGGGCACATCGCCGCGCGCACGCTACGAGGAGGCGATGGAGCGTTCGCTCCGCTTCGCCGCGCGTTCACAGGAGGCGTTTTCCTCTCTCTACGCTAGCACTTCCGGAGCGACGCCTTCGCTCTTCGGCATCGTCCAAGGTGGTACGCACGCCGATTTGCGCGCGCGCTCGGCCGAGGGTCTTGTCAAACTCGGTTTTGATGGTTATGCGATCGGTGGACTCTCCGTTGGCGAGGCGCGCGAGGATGCGTTTCGTATGACGAAACTCGTTGCCGGGATGTTACCCGTCGACCGGCCGCGGTATTTCATGGGTGGCGGCATGCCTGAAGAGATCGTTTATTACGTGTCGGTCGGTGTCGATATGTTCGACTGCGTGCTGCCGACGCGCAACGCGCGGCACGGTACGCTGTTCGTGTGGAAGGACGATCCCGCTATCGCGGTGCGCGAGGCGTTTGCTCGTGCGGCCGACGGCGCTGCCGATTTTCGCATCGCCGAGGCGCTGTATGACGTCGTCCAAATTACGAACGTGCGGTATGCGGACGACATGGAGCCGATCGACGGGTTTGGCGATTGTCCGACGTCGCTTGCATATTCGCGAGCGTATTTGCGTCACCTGTTCAAAATCGGTGAGACGCTCGGCATGCGATTGGCAACGATGCAGAATTTGCGTTTTTATTTGCGCATGATGGAGGAGCTCCGGAAAGTGGTTGAATCGGTGTAGCTTAGCCACACCCGGTGTAGCTTAGCCCCCCGAGGTTGTGGATAACTTTACTGCGCTTCAGGCGCAGTATTCGTTATTCCTCGGCCACTCGCGTCACCGCGAACGGATCGAGGGTGATGTCGGCGATGATGCGGCGTGTGATTAAGCCTTCAGTGAGTGTTACTGTGACTTCACGTTCCCCGCTCACAGGCGTTGTTACCGCTAGTTGACACGTCGCGTAACCGGTTGCGACCGTGGGCGGCGCGAAAGTGTCGTCGCCTTGGAGATGAACGAGGACTTCGTCAAGGCATCCGAACACTTCGGTACGCACTGAAAATGACGTTGCGCTTTCGGTCGCGTCGACGAACGCATGAATGCCGCTACGCGCAAGCATGGCGAGCGCCGCGAGACTCACGCTTCCGAGAATAAGTACGACGTAAATAAGGACGACTCCGCGAGGCATATCAGTTTTCGATGGTTTGCGACTGAATGGTGACCGTCGTGTCAAAGGCGAACGCCGCGGCGCGGAACGGCCCGTCGCCCGGCGCGATCATCGCGAGGTCAAGACTCAACCGTAGTCCCGTAAGCGTATTCGACGTGCTGCGTACCGCACTCACGCGCCACGCGGTAACGTCGATGTCAGCATCGGTGAGATAGACCGCAGCGTCGGTACCGCGCTGATAGCGCAGCCGTCGCACGTTTTGCGTTCCTGATGGAAACGACACGACAACCGTAGGACGGTCGATGACGACAAGTGTCCCCGTATCGTCGCGCCAGCGCAAAACGCCGGCGTCGTTGTCGAGCGTTGAAGTGCTTATCGACACGCTTTGCGCAATCGTCATGGCGCGCGCCAAATCGTAATGCGCAAGCGAAGCCGTTTGCTCCATGCGCGTCCTCACGTCGAAAAGCTGCTGTTCGGTCTGTGTATGCACGAGAAATGACGCCAAAAACGGCAGGACAATCGCAAGCATGCCGATGTAGAGCGCGGTTTCGAGAAGCGTGATGCCGTGGGGACGCGGAACGTTTCGCATATTTATTCGGGCTGGAATGGTGGCGAGGTGTAGACGGAGCCATCGACGTATTCGACGCTCACAACAAGTGTTGCGCCGCCCATGTTCGACGAGAATTGGCCTTTATTGATTTCGACCGTCGCGCCGGCGTTGATGGTGAAGTCTTCCACATCGAGTGCGGCGACCGATGACTGCGATCCGGCGGGCGTACCCGGGCCGGTTGACGACCACACCTTGCTTGCGGAAATAAACACTTGATCGATCGTTGTGGCAACGTCCCAGGTGAACGTGACTTTATCAATAACGACCGCGCTTGAGCCAATGTTTGTCATGTACACCTCGCGCAGCTGCTTGCCTCCGTAGAATTCAGCTTGGCTGTAATCGAACGTTACTTGCGACGCTTGTTGAGCGGCGAAGCACGGTCCTTGCGGGTCGTCCCAGCGCGTCCGCAGCGCTTCGTGCGTTACCGTGTGGCTCCGTCCGGCCAAGTCTTCCCACGTTGTGGCGCTGACGAGATACTTGCTGTCGACGTCAACCGTGCCGCCGGTCGTCACCACGAGGCAGGCGGCGTCGCGCAACACGTCGCGCACGGCGAGCGTTCGTGTCATGCCGCTCGGGAGCGTCTCCGGCCCGGCAACGATGCTGTAATGCGCGCCCGCGAACGTCAATCCGCCATTTTCCGTGTTCGCAAGCTCCTCGAACGCGATGGTGTTGAGCGCGGCAACACCTTCGCTTGCGCTCCACGTCGCAAGCGTAAACTCGCCGGCGCGATCTGACGTTTGGTTGCTGATGACAAGTAACGAAACGATCGCCGACATGAGCATCGCGGCGACTCCTGTAGCGATAACCGCTTCGAGCATGATGGATCCTTGCGCACGCATATTACTGTATGGCGGGAAATCCGTTCGCCGCAGTGGCGATCGAGCTTGTTTCGCCGAACCATTCCACCGTTACGCTTCCGTATCCTGTTGTTGTGCCAGAAAATGGCTGGAAAATAATTTCGTGCGAGTTCGACGTGTCCGGTGCGTTGCCGCTCCAGTTAACATTCGTGAAGCGAACGTCTTCGTTGATGGTGAGGACGAGGTCTTTACTCGCATCGCGAGTGGCATAGCTTGTACCGGCGAACACCACGAGGGAAGTCGCCAAGCGTGTTGTCTCGTCAAACGACAGATACACGCCCCACGGCGTTGCGCCGCTACCCATTCGCGCACGCCGCGCCGCGGTCGTGAGCGCCGAGGCGATATCGCGGTCGCCGGCGAGGTTTGCCGTTGTGCGTTCCACGTTACCGAGGCCGCTTGCCGTAATGCCGAAAATCATCGCGAGCACGCCGATCGCGATGACGATTTCAAGTGTGGTGACGCCGCGGGGAAACATGCGCTAGATGCTGCCGACGACTTGGTAGATCGGCATGATGATTGAAAACGCGAGGCCGGCAACCATGACGCCAATCATGACGATCATGATCGGTTCAAGAAGCGTTGCGGCGTTGCGCGTGGCCTCGTCGACCTCGCGCTCGTAAAACTCGGCCAAATAGGTGAGCATCGCGCCGAGCGTGCCGGTTTCTTCGCCCACGCGAATAAGCCGCAGCGCGATCGGCGGCACAAGCGAGCGCGAGCCCTCAAGCGCATCAGTGAGC
>CAYZRQ010000012.1:8868-9384 GCA_964480895.1 uncultured Gammaproteobacteria bacterium
ACGAAAGTAGACGTTGCGCAAGACGTTGCCCGTGATCGTGAGCGCCTCGCTGATCGGCATGCCGGTCGAAAGGAGCGTACCCATGAGCCGCGTCATGGTGGCGAGGTTGGTGTTGCGCGTGATTTTGCCGATGATCGGCGAGTGCAAGAGTATGCCGTGCGTGAGTGGCATGACGGCGGGGAGGCGGCGCAGCGCAAGAAACCCGGCGACAAGGGCGGCGAAGCCAAGCGCAAGCCATACGCCGTAATGCTCAACAACGTTCGCGGCGCCGAGCAGAAGTTTTGTCGTCCATGGTAGCGGTACGTTGAGCGATTGGAAAAGCGATGTGACGTTGGGGAGAACAAAGACGACGATGCCGGTGGTGACGACAAGCGCGCTCATGAGCACGATCGTCGGATACATGAGCGCCCCTTGGATTTTTTTGCGCAAGTCATGTTCTTTCTGGAGTTGCGCCGCAAGCTCCTCGAAATTTTTTTGGAGCGTGCCCGACGCTTCTCCGGCGCTCACGAGATTGAC
>CAYZRQ010000012.1:9394-10156 GCA_964480895.1 uncultured Gammaproteobacteria bacterium
GTCCGGCCGCCGCGCACCGCGTTTTTGAGCGATCCGAGAATCTTCTTGAGCGAGCCAGTTGATTGTTCAAGCAGGATGTCGAGCGCCTCGTCGATCGGCAGCCCCGAGTTGAGCAACACGGCAAGATATTTTGTGAATAACAACAACTCCGCGTGCGAAAGGCGGACGCTGATGCGATCGAGAAGTCGCGCGCGTTTTGGTGGCACTGCGGCGATCGGTTGTTTGGCGCGGCTGGGTCGTGGCATAGCTACTCTTGCATGACGCGGATAAGCTCTTCAACCGTTGTTTGTTTCTCGAGGACCTTGCGCACGCCATCTTCGAGCACGGTCGTCATGCCTTCTTTGCGCGCCTGCGCCTCAATGTCGGAGCTGTTCGCGCGTTTGACGATAAGATCTTGGATGGCCGGAGAGTTTTCAAGCACCTCGTAAATACCGACACGGCCGCGATAGCCGGTGTCGTTGCACTTCGCACAGCCGCCGGCTTTCACGATTTCAACGCTCGTCTTCCCGTCGAACAGCGCCGCGACCGTTGGCTCGGGGAAGATTTTTGCGGCTTCATCGCGCGTGAGCGTTTGGGGCTTCATGCAGTCGGCGCAGATGCGCCGCAAGAGGCGTTGCGCAATGGCGCAAATAAACGTTGAGGCGATGAGAAACGGCTCAACACCCATATCGATGAGCCGCGGGATTGTCGTCGCCGAGTTGTTCGTGTGCAGCGTTGAAAGCAGTTTATGGCCGGTCATGGCTGCGTTCACGGCGATTTTCG
>CAYZRQ010000013.1:0-10077 GCA_964480895.1 uncultured Gammaproteobacteria bacterium
ATAATGTCGGGGTCTTGGCGCAGGAGCGCTCGCAGTCCGGTGGCGAACGTGAGTTTGGCGACGTGATCGACTTGGCTTTGGTTCGTTCCGGGGATTTCGAATTCGACGGGATCCTCGATCGTTGAGATGTTCACCTCGCGCGTGTTAATGACTTCGAGAATGGCATAGATGCTCGTTGTCTTGCCGCTGCCCGTTGGACCGGTCGCGAGCACCATGCCCCACGGCTTGCGAATGGCGCGCTCGACGCGGGCAAGGTCGGTTTCGGAAAACCCAAGCTGTTCAAGCGTGAGCTGGTGCGACTGACTCGACAGCAAGCGCAGCACGGCTTTTTCGCCGAACGCCGTCGGTAGCACGGATGCGCGCACGTCAACATCGCCGAGCGGACTCGTGAACTTGAATCGGCCGTCTTGCGGCGCGTGGTGTTCGTCGGTACGCATCCGCGTGAGGATTTTGAGCCGCGCGATGAGCTGCGCGTGCAAAGACGGCTCGAGCGTGAACTCGTCGTGAAGAATGCCGTCGATGCGGATGCGCGCGATCGCATGGTCTTTCCACGGTTCGAGGTGGACGTCGGATGCGCGCGAACTGTGACCAAAAATCATGAGCTGTTCAAACAGCGTTACGGCTGCGTTTTCATTTTCTTCTTTGGTTGCCGACGCCACGAGCTTGTCGATGTCGGCTTTGGTGGGAAGCGGAACGCTTCCTTCGGCTTTTGTTGGCGGCATAGTGTCGCGATGCACCAAGTATACCATTTCGTCCACATGATTTTGTCGGTTGCGTTCGCGCTGCGGGTATACTTGCATCAAGCGCAATGCGCCTTTCGTCTTTATTCTTTTTTGAAAGCTATGTCCGTAGGCAAACAGCAAAAAGGGTTTACGCTTATTGAGCTGCTCATCGTTATCGCGGTGATCGTCGTACTCGCCGCGGCCGTGTTCGTCGCTTTGAACCCGGCGAAGCGTTTCCAGGATTCGCGTGACGCACGCCGCAGCAGCGACATTGCGAGCTTGCTCGGCGCACTCAAGACCGACCAAGTCGACAACGGCGGCTCGTACGTGGCTGCGGTCGCTGCACTTACGGCCGACACCGAATATCAGATCGGCACCGCGGCCGTTGGCTGCGATACGGGTTGTACGGCGGTAACGACCGAAGCCGCATGCGCCGACATCACGGGTCTTGTTACCGAAGGCTACTTGGGTTCGGTGCCGTTCGACCCGAGCTCGGGAACCGCCGCGGAGACTGATTATTACGTCATTCGCAACTCTACCGGTACGATGACCGTTGGCGCATGCGACCCCGAAGGCGGCTCCGCAATCACACTTTCACGCTAACCTTACACTCGAAACCCGCTTTCCTGCGGGTTTTCGATTGGGACGACATTCGTGTTTTCCTAGGAATCTGTGCATAACCACCTTCGTACCCCCATGGATGTTTGCTACGATTTCCGCGTAATCGATTCATTTATTCGCATTGTTATGTCGAAGCGTCTTACGAAGTCACAGATCATGGCCGAGCTTTCGCAGCGCTGGAGCGTGTCGAAAAAGCAGGCCGGTGAAATGTACGATGCCTTTGTCGGCCTGGTTTACCAGGAGATCAAGCGCACCGGCGAGGTCGCGTTCCCGGGTCTTGGCAAAATGGTGAAGAAGCATCGCGCGGCGCGCATGGGCCGCAACCCGGCAACCGGCGAAGCGATCAAGATCCCGGCGAAGACGGTGCTCAAGTTCGGTGTCAGCAAGGCCGCAAAGGAAGCATTGCTCTAAGACGACCACAAAAGGCGAGGCGTTGTCCTCGTCTTTTGATTTGTCCACAGCCAATGCCTAGTGGCGGAAAAACACAAAATGCGTTACACAGGAGATGGTGGTTGCATTCGCCGTTCCCGGCCGTTGTCGCAGGGCCTCACTTGCGTTCAACCAGAGCCTTAACCCACGGCGTGTGTTCTCGATGTTTCGACGCGAGTTTTTCCGCATCATGCTCATCGCGATTGCGATGGCGCTTACGGTTATTGGTGCCTGGTTACTTTTGCACCGTCCGCGGTTCGTCGAGGCAACGCCGGTTTCGCCGCGCGTGGCGAGCGCGGTTGATGCGGTACTCGCGTCGCGTCGCGAGGAGACGATTATTGATGGTGATGTGCCGTTTGGTAAGGACGATGAAATAAATATTTTGCTGCTCGGCATCGATTCCCGTAAAGAAGGCAACGAAAAACACTGCGACGCAATTCACATGATCACGGTCAATACAGCCGACTGGACGACGACGACTACGTCGGTGCCACGAGGGACGTACGCCTATATCCCTCCGGGAACGTATGATGAAGACGATTACTATCTTGCCAATGCGTGCGCGTTTGCCGGTATTGATTACGGTATCGAGCAGATCGAGCGAATCGTCGGCGTAAAGCACGATTTTCTCGTTACGGTGGGTTTTTCACAGGCGTACGGCGTTTTGCGGCTGCTCCGGATGCCGACCGTCGAGTCGCTTCAATGGCTTCGTCATCGTCGTAGTTACGCCATCGGCGACCCGCAGCGCAGCCATAATCAGGCTGTGTTCACGAAGGACCTCGCAGTGCGCTTTTTGGACGACGGGCTGTCACTGCCGATGCTATATTTGCTCTATCGTTTCGTTGATACTGACATGGATTTCGCAGCAGTACGCGCGTTGCACGACGGACTGGTCGCGTCGGGCATCGCCTCAAGGCCCGAGGACATCGCGCTCATGATGAAGCCCGAGTTCGATACCGTTGACATGCATTTTGACGTTGATGATCCGGACGCGCAGCTTGCACTCTTGCTCGATCGTATTCGCGGTGCAACGTCGAAAGAGGATCTTTCGGATCGCAGCATTGAAGATGTCCAACAAGAACTTATTGCGTATCTTGAACGCGTGATCGATGCGGGTGAGGATTACGTATTGATGTCCACGGAGCAATTATGGCGGCAAGTCGTTGACGATGGGGAGCGTGAGCGATTACACTTTGCGTTTGTCGATGCTTACGCGGGCGAACTTCTTGCCACGGACCGCGATGCGGCGATTCAGTTGGTTGCGGATTACATTTTAGAAAAACAGACGCTTGGATTGCTGTCTTGGGAACAGCGCGGCCGCGAATTGTTGGATCAGATGCTACAATAGTGGTGATGCTTATAAGAAAATCGTCGGGCGAGCTTGTCGAGTTTTCGCTCGAAAAACTTCGTGACAGCGTGATGCGCGCCGGCGCCGACGGCGTGACGGCGCTTCGCGTTGCCAACGAAGTGGCGCGCTTCATGACCGATGGCATGTCGACGGCGCAGCTGCACGAGCTCGTCAATCGCGAACTTGCACGCGGCAAGCTCTGCGTTGCGTGCCGCTATTCATTGCGAGAGGGTCTCGCGAAACTTGGTCCCGGCGGATTCCATTTCGAGAGCTACGTTGCCGCGCTTCTCGGCGCTTCGGGATACAAGGCGATATTGCCCGACGAGTATCTTGGGGATTGCGTACGCCACGAAATTGATGTTGATGCAACAAAGAACGGTAAGCGTTTTGCAATCGAAGTGAAATTTCGCAACGACAACCGTGATCACGTCCAACTGACCGCCGTCTTGATTGCGCACGCTCGGTTCAATGACCTCGTGGCTGGTGCGAAGACCGGATCATGCCCTGTATTTGACCAAGCATGGGTGGTGACGAACGGCCTGTTTTCTGATCGGGCGAAGATATACGCCGGGGTGCACGGCATTCGCTTGGTGGGTTGGGGTTACCCCAAAGGCCAGGGACTCGAACGCATGGTTGACAGCTCGGGCCTCTATCCCGTCACGGTTCTTGCCGGCATGAGCGCCGCTGAGCTTGCGGCGTTCGCTGATGCGCGGCTTATGTTGTGTCGGGATCTTTTAGGACTTGAGCCGGAAGAGGTGGCGGGAAGAACCGGCATTGCGCTCGAGCGGGCGCGAAGTTTGGTGCAGCTTGCCGGTGAGATTGTTGAGCCGGTTACACCGCGGGCATCGTGAATGGCGATCATTGAATATAAGGGGCGTCTCCCTCATGTAAAAAAGCAGCAAGCGATCTGCAATCGGGTATCTTGTATTTTAACCCCACCTTTCTTAATGCGACTTAGTCGCATTAAGGACATTGGCTCGTATCTCATCGATGCCGAATGCATGGATAAACGTTCCCGTATCGTCGAACTGCAGATTCTCGTCAACAAAAAGATGATTACGACGATTTCAGCGTCTCACGTCAATTGGTGAAGCGATTTTTGGAGTAAGAAATTTCACTTCGTTTTGCGACACAATAAAAAAGGATGCCCCAATGGCTTTTGGCCCCACGATCATTGATCAAATCCCATTTTTTACCTGACTCTGAGTGTAAGGTTCCGACAACACAAAACCGGCCTTGATGGCCGGATTTTATGCGATCTAGGAACGGTAGTCGCGGAGGTCGACGGCCTTACCTGCGGCGATCCATTTCATGAGCGTGCGCAGTCCGCGGCCCGAAACGAGAATACGTTCCTTTTTGCCTGTTGCCGGATTGACGATGTCCTTCTTTTGGAGATTCGGCATCTGACGGCGCTTTGTTTTGACGTTGGAGTGACTGACATTGTTACCGGTCAGCGGCGTTTTGCCGGTGATGACGCAGACTTTGGACATATGCGGGGAGGGCAATTAGTGGCGATTGAAGCGATCAGTGGCGATTGAGGTGGGGAACGAGAATGGCGGAATGATAGCCCACCGTCCAAAAATTGGCAAGTGCAAGCGGGGGATGGCGTAACGCAAAGGCCGGTCCCATTCGGGGCCGGCCACGTATTACGCAACGTACTTCATTGCGACGATGGTGACGTTATCGCCGCGCCGCTCCCTTTCTCGCTGGCCATCGATCGCGGTTTGAAAGGCGATGCGTACCGCCTTGTCGACGTCATCATCCTGCGCGACGACTCGAGCGAGCCGCGGCAAGAGAATGAAATGGTGAAGCCCGTCGGTTGTGAGCAGGTAGAGGACGCTCGCCTCGAGCGCGAACGGCGCCACATCGGGGTACGAGCAATCGCTCACGTGCGAACCGAGCACGCGAATCACGAAGCTACGGTACCCGCGTGCTTCCTCGTCGGGTATGTCGGCCGTTGTCGTGTGGTCAACGGTATGGCGGACGAAACCCTCCTTCCGCCGGCTGATGAGACGCGTGTCGCCGATGTGCGCCAGGCATCCTTTCGCGGTGTGCGGATCGATCCAGAGCGCGGTGCCGCAGGTGAGGAACCGGCCGCCTTCCGAATTCGCTGCGGCGCGCATGGCTTGGTGCGCATCGCGGAAGGCCTGCTTGAGCGCCACCGCATCGGGCAACCCGACACACGTCGCAAGCAAGCTCTCCCGCAGCGCATTCGCCGCTCGCGCGCCGTCGGTGCAACCGCCGACGCCGTCGATCGCCGCGAACAGGCCGCGCTCGGGCTCGCACACAACAGCGTCCTGGTTGTTCTTCCTTCCGAGACCCACGTCGCAGATCGCAGCAGCAGCCAATCCCATGCTCCCTCCGTGAGCTGCCGCATCGTAGCCTCGACCGCGGAAAAACGCAACGCACATGATATACTTTGTGCGGTATGGGAGGACGTAAAGTGGCGAAATCGCCATCGGCACGGCCGGTGGCGCATGTCGTCGCGGTGAGCATGGGGTATGGCCATGAGCGGGCGGCGAACGCCTTGCGACATTTGGCGCCCGAAGAGCGCATTGTCATCGCGAACGACTACGAGGGCATTCCCGACGCCGACAAGCGATTGTGGTCGACGGGACGTGAGGTCTATGAAGCGGTTTCGCGGTTTAAGCGCGTGCCGATTTTGGGTTCGCTCGCGTTCAAGATCATGGACGAACTGCAGGAGATCCCGCCGTTCTATCCGCGGCGCGACCTCTCAAGGCCAAGCATGCAAGTCAAACAAACATACGATTTCGTCGAAAAACACGGGCTGTGCCGGCATCTCGTCAACGAACTTGCCAAGCGACCGCTGCCGCTTGTGTGCACCTTTTTTACGCCGGCGTTCGCGGCCGAGGTTAATGGCTATCCCGGCGATATTTACATCGTTATTTGCGATGCTGATGTCAGTCGCGCATGGGTGCCGATGTACCCCAAAAAAAGCCGAATCAAGTATTTTGCGCCAACCGGGCGCGTGGTCGAGCGTTTACGGCTGTACGGCGTGCGCAAAGAAAATATTTACCTCACCGGGTTCCCACTGCCGCCCGAATCGATCGGCGGCGTGAACCCCAAGGTGCTTGAACGGGATTTGCATCGGCGCATGTGCGTGCTCGATCCGAACGGCATTTTTGCAACGCAGGGGAAGGCGCTTCTTGCGGCGAAATTCGGTGAAGCGTTTTGCGAGTTTACGAAACCCCGCCGACCGCCTGAGGTGACGTTTGCGGTGGGCGGCGCCGGCACGCAGCGCGAGATCGTCGCCGAGGCGGTGCGGAGCCTCGCGCCCGAGGTACGGCGCGGTCGTGTGGCGCTCAATCTCGTCGCGGGCACGCGCGAAGAGGTCGCTGAATATTTTTCGCGCGAGATACGTTTAAGCGGGCTCACGGCTGCGGAGCAGTCAGGCATGGTGAAGATTGTGTTTGAACGCGACCGCGCGGCGTACTTCGACGCGTTCGGGAGGCTCATGCGTACAACCGATGTCTTGTGGACGAAACCGTCGGAGTTGTCGTTTTATGCCGGGCTTGGCATTCCAATTCTCATGGCGCCGACCGTCGGATCGCAGGAAGATTTTAATCGCCGGTGGCTGTTCCAAGTGGGTGGCGGTACCGATGCGCTTGCGCCGCGCACGATGGACGAATGGCTGTTCGACTGGATTGCGAGCGGCGCTTTGGCGCGTATGGCGTGGAACGGCTACGTCAATGCACCAACGCACGGCACATATCGCATTGAACATATTTTGCAAGGCGGACCGAACGGCATTCACGCGTTGCCGCTCATCGTATGAACCCCAAACGCTACGACGTCATCGTGATTGGGGGAGGGTCGGCGGGAATCTCTGCCGCATTTTCGGCGCGTGCGGCAGGCGCCACGGTGTGCGTTGTTGAGCGCGACAAGCTCGGCGGCGAGTGCCCATATTGGGCGTGCGTGCCCACAAAGGCGTTGCTGCGATCGGCAAAACTTTACGACACCATACGCCGCCACGGCGCGCGCCTCGGCGTGCGTGCGAGCGGTTTGCGGTTCGACATTGCGGCAGCTGTCGGCCGCAAGGATGCCGTTGTCAACGCCATCACCGGCGGTGGCAGACGTATCGGCGCGGAGTTGCGCAAGGCGGGTATCGACGTTCTGCGCGGCCGCGCGGTGTTCACGTCGAAAACCATGATCACGGTTGGTGACGAGAAGCTCGCAGGGAAGGCATTCATCGTTGCCACCGGAAGCACTGACTACGTGCCGGCGATCGACGGAATTGAGGACGTGCCGATGTTGAGCTTCCGCGAAGCGGTCAGTCTCACGCGGTTGCCGAGGTCGTTGGCGATTCTCGGCGCCGGGCCGGTCGGGTGCGAGTTTGCGACGTATTTTGCCATGTGCGGCGTTGATGTCGCGCTGCTTCAGACCGCGCCGCAGATTCTTCCACGCGACGATGCCGAGCTTGCCGCGCTTGCCGCGGCTGCGCTTGCCGAAAAAGGCGTTGACATTGTGACTAAGGCGCGAACGCTCACGCTGCGTTCGGTCAAGCGCCGCATCGCGATGGTGTACCAGCGCGGGAACGAGAAGCGACGGACGCGCACGGTGGACGCGGTTCTGCTCGCAGCCGGACGCCGACCAAACATCGATGGCTTGCATCTCGAAAAGGCCGGCGCCGTGTTTACGGACGGCCGCGTTGGCATCGATCGTATGCTGCGCATTTCGGGCACGGCGCGCGTGTTCGCGGCGGGCGATGTGACCGGGGAGATGCAGTTCACGCACGTGGCGCATCATGCGGGTGCTGCGGCAGGCGTGAACGCCGCGCGCTCGGCGAAGCGCGGGGGCGGCCGCCGATTTTCAGCCGACGTTGTGCCGCGCGTGACGTTTACCGATCCCGAGCTTGCGAGCGTCGGCATGACGGCAGCCGAGGCGACCGCAGCGAAGCGCGACGTCATCATCAAGCGATTTCCCGTCGGCGCACTTGGCCGTGCGGTTGTCGACGGCTCACAAGGCGGTTTGCTTAAGGTCGTTGTCGACAAGCGCTCGGGGCTCGTGCTTGGCGCCGGCATGCTCGGTGAGCACGCGGGCGACGTCATCCACGAGCTTGCGCTCGCCATGTATGCCAACATACGTTTTGACGACGTTCAGGCTATGATTCACGCCTATCCGACATATAGCGAGGCTATTCCGGCGGCGATGTAAATGTGGCGAGTTTGCGATTCCATCTTTGGTGGCTTGTTGGTCTAACGGCGCTCGTACAGTTTGCGGGCAGCCTATTGTATTTTGTCCTGTTCAAAGATTCATCATTCATCCAGTTGGCGTACGGGGCGACGAAGTTACTCATGCTCGCCATGCCTTTGCTTATGTTGTTTGCGGGACTGCGCTTGCCGTCCCTCAACGTCGGGCGGCAATGGAAGACGTCCCTCACGTTGGGACTGGGGGTCGGCGTTGTCATATTTGCGGCCATCTTGGGGATATTCATCGTCTTTGAGCCTTTTTTTACTGCGTTTGCCGAGCCGGTCGGCGCGAAGATCGTTGAAGTCGGCATCCTACCGTTCTACTGGATTGCTGCTTCCGTCATGAGCCTCGGGCACTCGCTGTTCGAGGAGTATTTCTGGCGCTGGTATGTCGTCAACGGATTGGCGACGAAACTCCCCGTTCCTTTGTCGATGATCGTAGGGAATATCCTGTTTGCTCTTCATCATTACGTCATTCTTTCGCAATTCGCCCCCTGGCCGCTGGTTGTCGTTTTCGGCGCGCTTGTCGGTGTTGCCGGGTACACCTGGTCGCACATCTATCTGCGAACCGGGTCACTTCTTGGTGCCTGGGTGAGCCACGCCTTTGCGGACGCAGCCATCTTCTTTGTCGGATATTTGCTTGTTACTTAGCTATGTGGATAACTCCGCCACTTCTTAGATAACTCCGCCACTTCTTAGAAGTGGGTTGAGATGTTAGAAGTGGGTTGAGTCGATGTAGCGCAGAAGCTAGAGCTTTGCTAAACTCCGGGTGCTATGGATAACGAAATCGTACTCGACATCGAAACGCAAAACACATTTGAAGAGGCCGGCGGGTATTTTACCGACAAACTTAAGGTCTCCCTCGTCGGCGTGTATTACTACGAAACCGACACGTATGAGTCGTACCTTGAGCCGGACTTACCAAAAATGTTTCAGCGCCTCGAACAAGGCGGGCGCATTATTGGCTACAACTCGATCGGTTTTGATATGCCGGTGTTGAACAACTACTATCTCGGCGACCTGCTTAAGCTTCCGCAGCTCGATATTTTGCGTGAAATCGAAAAGGCACTTGGCCACCGCATAAAACTCGATGCCGTTGCCGAGGCCACCGTCGGCACCAAAAAATCCGGCCACGGGCTGCAGGCCGTACAGTGGTGGAAGGAAGGGAAGATCGATAGTATTCGGGACTATTGTTTGCAGGACGTGCGGGTGACGAGAGAGGTATATGAGTTCGGTAAGAAGAACGGATTTTTGCTGTTTGACGACCGCATGGGCGAGCGTCGCATGATTCCCGTCGACTTTTCCCAACCTCAATCTTCGACCGCGGTCAATTTTTCCATGGGATTTTAGTTGCTTTCGCGAGAAACGTTTTCGGACGCTTCTTATCCACACGGCGTAATACCCGTCACCACTACATGTAGTGCTATACTCGTATTTGCAACACAACCCCTTGTGTTGCTGTCGACGATGGAGGGAATGAAATCCAATCCCCCTGCGGGGTTTTTTTACGCCCAAAATCGCTTTAATTCATTTTCGTTCAGCGAAGCGTAAGGTATGTCGGAATTGGTCACCGCGGCACGCGAGGAACGCGCGTCAGCTCAATCGCTCGATGTGAGCAACTCGGTTTATACCTATATGACGTCGGTGAAGGAGGTCGCGAAGCGTGATGGTCGCGCTGAAGCGTTTTCTGTCGATAAGCTGCTTGGCTCCGTGGAGCATGCGTTGCTCGCGGGCGGCATCAGAAAAG
>CAYZRQ010000014.1:0-9864 GCA_964480895.1 uncultured Gammaproteobacteria bacterium
GTTGAGGTGACTACGGATCGCTCGGCGCTCACGGCGGCACGGGAATCTTGATGACACCCGCCTTGACGAACGGGTCGAGCCGCGCCTCGTGCAGGAGATGGTAGATGCGCCAGCCGGCGCTGTCGCGGATGAGGCCATTCGTGGTCAGCATCTTCTGCGGATCGATAGCCCCTGTGAAGTCTCCGACGTCTTCACTGGTGATGGTGTGCACCGTCACATTGGACTGGTTATCGCTAATGGCCTTTTCGATCCGGCATGGCAATGTGACTGTGAGGGCGGTCTCCACTTCGCCGTCGATCTTGGCGCGGCGTTTGCGCAGTTTTTCATCGCGGTTCTCGCGCGCCTTGTTCGTGGCAGTCTTGACGAGCTGCGCCAGTTCGTCGGGGGTCGGAATGCCTTCGATGTCGTTGTGTCCCAAAGGAGCTCCATGTGCGCCAAAATCTTGGCACAATTTTGGGGATTTGTAAAGTTTCGTTAGCCGCGCCTGAAGCGCTGCAACTTACTGCGCCTGAAGCGCAGTAAGTTATCCCCATGTTCGAAACTGAGTTTCGAGCAGAGTTATCCCCAGGGGTTTGGATTCAGGGGTAAACCTGATAAGCTTGCCGAGGCAATTGCATCGGGAGGTATGTTTTCCAAGAAAATCGGAATTGATCTCGGGACGACGACTGTGATCGTCTACGTGCCTAAGCGCGGCATCATCATCAACGAGCCGTCGGTTGTTGCGGTTTCCAAAATCGACAAAAGCGTGCTTGCCGTCGGCAAGGAGGCGAAAGACATGCTCGGCCGCACGCCTGACACCATTGTCGCCCGTCGGCCGCTCAAAGACGGCGTGATTGCCGACTACAAGACGACCGAGGCGATGCTGCGGTATTTCATTAACAAGGCGCTTGGCGGCGTGCGTATTTTTCGTCCCGAAGTCATGATCGCCGTGCCCGGCGGTATTACATCGACGGAACGCAGAGCGGTCATCGACGCCGCGATCAGTGCGGGCGCGAAGGCTGCGTACATCATCAAGCAGCCGATCGTTGCCGCCATCGGCGCGAACATCCCCATCGGCAGCCCGAACGGCCATATGATCGTCGAAATCGGCGGCGGCACGAGTGAGATGGCGGTCATCAGTTTGGGCGGCATTGTTGCGTCGACGTCGGTGCGCATCGGCGGCGTGAAGTTCGATCACGCCATCATGGAGCACGTCAGGCGTACGTACGGCCTCGCGATTGGCGAACGCACCGCCGAGGACATCAAGATTCGTTGCGGCTCGGCGATGTATCTTCCCGATAAGCTGCGCATGGAAGTGAAGGGGCGCGACATGATCACCGGCTTGCCGAAAATTATCGAGCTTTCGTCCGACGACGTTACCGAAGCGATTCAGCCGCTCATCGAAGGCATCTTGTCAACGCTCAAAGATGTGCTCAACCAAACGCCGCCGGAACTTTCGGCCGACGTTATGGACAAAGGCATCGTCATTTCCGGCGGTTCGAGCCAGCTGCGCAATTTTGACAGGCTCATCGCCGAGGCGACCGGCGTACCGACGTACGTTGCTGAAGATCCGCAGCTGTGCGTTGCCAAAGGCACCGGTCTCGCTCTCGAAAATCTTGAATCATACAAGCGCTCGTTGTTTACGAATTAACTATGCATCTCGGCATCGATGCACATCTTCTCTTGCGCGCGCGCATGACCGGCGTCGAACGTTACGCTAAGTGTTTGCTTGAACGCATGGCTTTGACGACGCCTCGCGATTGGCGGGTTACGCTTTATGGCAACGGCGAGCGTCCTGCGTGGATGATGCTTCCGGCGTCATGGACGTGGAAGCGGCTCGCGTGGCCGTTTGGCCGCGGGTGGACACATGGCCGGTTGAGTTTGGAGATGCTGACGATGCCGCCTGACGTCCTGTTTGTTCCCGGCCATGAGGTTCCGCTCTTCGTACGCGCCAAGACTCAGGTGGTGACGACGCTTCATGACGTCGCGTTTAAGCGATTTCCCGAGACATATCCGGCCGCGGCGGTGCGGCGGCAAGACATGGCGGTGCTGCGCGCGATTGCGCGAGCGAACCGTATTCTGACGCCGTCCCAGGCGACAAAGCGCGATCTTATCGAGCTGTACGGCGTTTCGGGCGAGCGCGTTGTCGTTACGCATCTTGCGCCGACAATGCCGCTTGCGCACGCCATCGATGCGCTCGTCGCACTGCGGTTACGTCCAAACATGTATTTTTTGTTTATCGGTCGACTTGAGGCGAAGAAGGGTGTCGTCGACGCGGTGCGCGCGTTCACGACGCTCAAGGCAAGCCTCGGTCACGGCGATCCGTACATGTTGGCGCTCGTCGGGGATTTTGGTTTTGGCGGCGATGACGTTAAGCGGGCGATAGAGGCGTCGGGCATCGCGCACGACATTCGCGTGTTCGGTTATGTGAATGACGACAACGCAGCCGCGCTTCTTGCGAATGCGCTTGCGCTTATTATGCCGTCGCGTGCCGAGGGGTTTGGTATTCCTGTTGTTGAGGCGATGGCCGCGGGGTGCCCGGTGATCGCGTCGGACGCTCCGGCGCTTGTCGAGGTGTGCCAAGGCGCGTGCGCCGAGAGCCGCGTTGGTGATGTGTCGTCGCTTGCACAGGCGATGTGGCGTATGGTGTCCGACGCGCCAGAGCGCGAAAGGCTTATTGCGCAAGGCCGCGAACGTGCAAAGGCGTTTGATTGGGGCGTGACGGCTCGTCGCACATGGGATGTCGTCGTCGGCCTATGATTGACGCGCTTGCTCGTGATCTCGCGCGGATCGGCTTTTCTGACAAAGAGGCGCGCGTGTATATTGCGTTGTTGCGGCTGGGTTCCGGTGGTGCGCAAGAGGCGGCTGATGCTGCGGGCGTGAATAGAGCGTCGACGTACGACGTGCTCGAGACGCTCGTCAAGCGCGGTCTTGTTACGCCGATTCTCGAGAGCGGGCAGCGGCGGTTTATGGCCGAGCCGGCCGAGCGCGTGTTGTCAATTGTGCACGCGCAGCGCCGCGAGCTTGAAGGGCGGCTCATTGAAGCCGAGGCGCTCTATCCGAAACTCGCCGCGTTCCAGCGTTTAGGCGGCGCGAAGCCGTGCGTGCGCTACGTCGAAGGCGTCGATGGGCTGCGATCGCTTCAGCGCGAGTACGAAGCGCAGAGCGGCGATATCATCCAACTCGTCGGATACGATGCGTTTTTGGCGTTGCATGACCCGCGCGCGACGCGCGAACATCGCGATGTCATGGGGGAGCGGCATTTGCGTGCAATCGCCATTACCGAACGTGAGGTTGATTTTTCGCGCTACGCCGGCCTCGAGGTTCGGGTGGTCCCGCCGACGTTCGTTTCGGCCGCAGGGGAGATGACGGTCTGCGGGGATCGTGTTTCACTATTTTCGTATACACAAGGCATTATCGCCATCGAAATTCAGTCGGTTGCAATCGCCGACACGTGCCGCGCGACGCTCGAGCTTGCGTGGCGCGAAGCCGGGCGTCTCGCCGCAACGCTTGCGGGGAAGACGGTTGACGAGACAGCGGATAGTTATAGAGACTGACAACTGTTGTCAGTGAATTGCATAAAAACGAAACCACCGGTCGTGGGGCCGGTGGGTTGAAGGTCACAGAAACCGTTCTGGAGGCGTAAGGGGTCCAGTGACGGCCGAAGCCGTGTAAACCGTGACACACTGGGGATGGAGAGAGTGAGCCGAGGCCCAGTCATCCATGAGCGCGCCGACCGTACACGTGTCGTCCTCACGACGCATGCGGGTCATCTCTCTCCTCCAGAACGTTTACCGCGACCACTCTGAATGCGCAAAGGTTTGCACGCTCGGAGTGGCCGGGGTCCGTATGACGGGACCCCGGACGATGTCAGCACGCGGCCGCGATCGGTTCGGCGTGCTTGGGGTTCTTGCCGCGGCGACGCGGCTTCTTGGTCTTACGCTCCGCCCGCATCTCGGGCGGCCGCGCGAGCGTGCCGAACGCCATGGCGAACAGGAACTCCTCGTAGCGCATGGCGCCACGGCGCCGGACCTCGGGGTCCGGGGAGTTGATGCGACGGTCGCCGCGCCAGACCTCCCATTCCGTCATGGTCATCGTACCCGACAACTTTCGGCCTTCGAGCGGGACGAGCACGCCGCGCGTCTCGAGGTCATCGCACAAGGCGACGAGCTCGTGGTAGCACCGAACCGACGCATTGCTCGTGCTTGCGTCGAGCATGGCGCGGCACACGCCGACGACGCGCTCAACGAACTCGGCCGGCGTCTCGGGCTTTCCCTTCATGAGCTGCCACGTGGGAGCCGGGCCCACGATGCGCTCCGCCAGCTCGACGAGCGCGACGATCTGCGCCGCGAGCCGGTTGCCCGGGGCGAGCATGTGGATCAACCCCATCGCGGCGTTGGGGCTCTTGGCCGCCGTGACGGCGGTCGTGATGATCTCGATCTCGGCCTTCATTTCGGAATTGATCTCGGTCATGTTGTCTCCAGGGGTGGCTTCCGGCGTCGTGTGGGACGACAACGGTTGCCACGCCTGGAGTTCACATGAACCGCGAATCATAGCAGATTTTTGGCGCTTTGTCAACCGAATAGGCGGGCAAAATCGCTGACTTCAGCCAAAAGTCCGTTTCGAGCCGCGCATGCTATACTGAACGTCGTTATGACGAATCCGTTCGCGGACATTGTTGGCCATGGTGCCCAGCTCGCCTTTCTTGCGCGAACGATTGCGCGCGACACCGTCGCTCAAGCGTACGTGTTTTCGGGTTCCGCCGGCCTTGGCAAGCGCACTATCGCTCGTGCGTTTGCGGCGAACCTTCTTGGCACAACGCCTGGCGATCTTGCGCGGCATCCCGATTTTCTTGACGTGAGCCCCGACGCCGATGGCAAACAATCGATCGACGACATCCGCGATGCGTGCGAACGGTTGAGCCGCACGTCATTTTTTGGACGACATGTTGTTGTTGTCGAAAGCTTCGATTCATTTTCGACTGATGCACAGAATGTTTTACTCAAAACGCTCGAAGAGCCGCCGTCGAACGCTGCGATCATGTTGATTGCCGACGACGTTTCGCGCGTGCCGCTCACGATTCTTTCGCGCGTCGTTCACCTCGCCTTCACCGTTGTGCCGACAGCGGTCATCGCGCGTCGCCTGGGAGAGCGCGGCGTTCAGGGTGCCGATGCCGTACGCCTTGCTCGCGCCAGCCAGGGAAAGCCGGGACGCGCGCTCGCACTCGTCGACGCCGCCGCACTCGCACGCCATGCCGAGCGCGAAGCCGACGTCGCCGCGTTTTTAGCAATGACACCCGACGTCCGCCTATCGCGCGCCGCAGCACTCGCAAAAGCCGACGCCGCCCTTGACCGCGACGCATGGTTTGCCGCGCTCGCCGTGCACCTGCGCGCGCGTCTTCCCGCACAGCGCAACTCGGCACCGCTTGGGGCACTCCTCGACGCTTCGGCCGCACTTCGCCAGAACGGTAACGCCGCGCTTGCGTTCGAACACATCGCGCTTAACGTATGAATCGTCTTTTTTCTTTGCGTCATATGCGCCATCATCATCTCGCCCTGCTCGCGGCAGTCCTCACACTCACCGGAGCCGGTTGCCTTTCGTCCGGTTCATCGTCGAACACTGGCGGCGTGTGGCAGTCGCCTGACGGTGGCAAGTCGTGGGAAGCAACGAACGCGCTCCCGAGCGCGTCGGGCGTTGGTTCGATCGCCGCTGCTGATGTTACGAATATCGAAATCGATCCTTCCGATGCGAGCGCCGTTTACATCGGTACGGAAACGAATGGCATGCTCTGGTCGATTGATGGCGGCGCAAGCTGGATGCGCCCCGAAGAGGAACTGCTCAAAGGCGGTGCGGTGCGCGCCGTTGAAGTTGATCCGCGGGACGTCTGCACGTATTTCGTCATGAAAACCGATCGCGTATTGAAGACGAAGGATTGTGGCCGCACGTTCGACGCCGATGCGTACGTCGAAACCGGAACCGACGAATCGCTCACGGCCATGGTGCTCGACTGGTACAACCCCGACGTGCTGTGGCTTGGCAACAGCGCGGGTGACATCATGCGTTCCCGCGACGGCGGCGGCACATGGACGACTGTCTATCGCGTGAAGGGCGACGTAACGAGCATTGTCATGAGCAATACCGACAGCCGCATTATTCTCGTTGGCACCAAGAGCAAAGGTGTCTATCGCACTGCCGACGGTGGCGGCACATGGACCGAATACGAAGATGCACTCAAAGACTTCAAGGGCGCCGACAAAGTAACGGGCTTCGCACAAACGGCGAATGGCAGCGTCATCGCCATGAGCTCGGACTACGGACTTCTCGTGTCCAAAGACAACGGTTTGACGTGGACTGATGTGCCGCTCCTGACTGCGCGCGGCGAAGTCGAGATTTTGGCGCTTGCGGTTGCGCCCGGCGACGGCGACATCATTGTTTACGGGACGGCAACGACGCTCTACCGCTCGACATCCGGCGGCAGCGCGTGGGACACGAGCGAACTACCCGCCTCGCGCGCGGCCGGCGCACTCATGATTGCTCCGGCGCCCATCGAAACCATGTTCCTCGGAACCGTCGCGCGCGAAGATTAGCGTTGGTTGACGCCCGGCCGTCGGAAGCCTAAACTCTGCGCACTATGGCACTCCTCGACGATTACCAACCGCATTTCACGAAAGTCATTGATCACTTGCAAAAGGAATTGGCGACCGTACGCACAGGGCGCGCGACGCCGGCACTTGTCGAAGACATTATGGTCGAGGCGTACGGCGCCATGCAGCCTGTGAAAGCGCTCGCGTCGCTCTCGACGCCCGACGCGCGCACGGTGCTCATCGAGCCGTGGGACGGCGGCGTCGTCAAAGCCATCGACACGGCGATCCAAAAAAGCGACATTGGCATCAATCCTACGGTCGACGGCAAGACGATTCGTCTTTCCATTCCGGCCATGACCGACGAAAACCGTCAGCGAATGGTGAAGGTGGTAAAGGAAAAGCTCGAAGAAGCGCGCGTGTCGCTGCGCAAAGTTCGCGAAGAGGCGCGTAAAGCTATTGACAAGATCGAGGGTATGGGCGACGACGATATCCGCCGCGTGCAAGCCGAGCTCGAAAAATCGGTGAAGGCGTTTACCGACAAAGCCGAAGCGATGGGGGAGAAGAAGGAACGTGACGTTACGACGATCTAGCCCCCGCGATATGGTCAAACCGCAAGAACTCCAAAACGGCATGCGCGTGCACGTGCTTCCGCTTTCCGGTACCGAAGCCGTCGCGCTGCTCGTGCTCGTGAACGTCGGCTCGCGCAACGAGCCGCGCAATCTTTGGGGCGCGTCGCATTTCGTCGAGCACCTCATGTTCAAGGGGACGAAACGGCGGTCGAACACTGTCGATATTTCGCGCGAGCTCGACCGTTACGGGGCCGAGTACAACGCCTGTACCGGCAAGGACTTCACTGGCTACCACGTCAAAATCGATCCCGCGCAGGCCGAGATTGCCGTCGACTTGCTTCACGACATGCTGTTTCACTCGAAATACGATGCTAAGGAAATGTCCCGCGAGAAGCAGGTCATCGTCGAAGAGATCAAAATGTACGACGAGAATCCAATCATGCACGTTGAGGATTTGCTTGAGGAGACGATGTTCGATGGCCATGAGCTCGGCCGTAACATCGCGGGAACCGCAGCGTCGGTGCGGGCGATGCGCCGCGCCGACGTGCTCGGTTATCGTGATGCGCATTACGTACCGCAAGCAATCACCATTGTGGCCGCGGGGAAAGTGCCGAAAGACATCATTGCCATGCTTGAGCGCACGTTCGGCAAGGTGAAGGCGCGCAAGGCTCCCGCCGCAAGCACCACGTTCATGCCGCGAAAGCGCAGCGCGGCGTCGCGCGTGCGCGTCCAAACCAAGCCGCTCAAGCAAATGCAGCTCGCGCTCGGATTCCCCGCGTTCAAGCGCGGCCATGCCGACGCCGAAGCGCTCAAAATCCTCGGCGTTATTCTCGGCGGAACCATGAGCTCGCGGCTGTTCATCGAGGTACGCGAACGCAAGGCGCTTTGCTACAGCGTGCGTGCGGCGATTGATGCGTACGCCGACGTTGGTGTGTTCGCGATTCGTGCCGGTCTCGACGCGGCACGGCTGCCGCTCGCGATGGCGACGATCATGCGCGAGGTGCGCAAGGTCGTGAAAAGCGGCGTTACCGACCACGAGCTTGCCATGGCAAAAGACAACATCCGCGGCGCACTCACGCTGCGATTGGAAGACTCGCTTGAGCACGCGGAATTTTTCGGGCGCCAAGAATTATTTTTGGGTGAAGCCCTCACGCCCGCCGAGCGTATGAAGCGCGTGAACACCGTAACGCGTGAGGACGTGCACCGCGTTGCCAAGGTGGTGCTCGATGAGAGTGCCATGTCGATCGCGGCCATTGGTCCGTATACGAGCGCGAAGGCGTTCATGCAGAAGGCCGGCCTATGAAAACCATCGTCGCCAATTGGAAGATGAATCTCGGCATTCGCGAGTCGGTCGCGCAAGCGCGCGGCGTGCTTCGCGCCATTCAAGGACGCGAAACATTGCCGACGATTGTGCTGTGCCCGTCGTTCACCGCGCTTGCCGAAGTGCGCAAGGTGACGGTGCGCTCGCACGTCTCCCTTGGCGCGCAGAACGTCGGTCCGGAACGCGACGGTGCATTTACGGGCGAGGTCAGCGGCCAGCAGCTTGACGACATCGGCTGCACGCACATCATCGTTGGACACTCGGAGCGGCGTGCGACGTTCGGTGAAAACGATGACCTCGTCGCCGATCGTGTGAAGGCGGCGTTTACGGCCGGGTTGACGCCAATCGTGTGCGTGGGCGAGAGCCGCGAGGAACGGGACGCGGGCGACGCCGACCGCGTTGTGGCGGCGCAGGTTATGCGTGCCGTGCGCGGTGTTGCGGTGCCCAAACGGGCGTCCGTACTGTTCGCGTACGAGCCGGTTTGGGCGGTCGGCACCGGCACAAGCGCCGAACCTGCCGACGCCATCGTCATGCACCGCGTTATTACGGCGGCAGCGGTCGAATCGGGGCTCGACCTCGAGCGCGTCAGTGTGCTCTATGGCGGTTCTGTCGACGGGAAAAATGCGTACAGCTTTTTGCGCGAACCGGAAGTGGGCGGCGTACTTGTGGGCGCCGCAAGTCTCAAGATGCATGAATTCGAAAGCGTGATCGCCGCGGCGTGCGACGTCATCGACGCCCAATCACTATGATCGTCACTATTCTTCTTTCCGTTCTCGGTCTCGCATCGCTCATGGCGCTTGGCATGCTTGCGCTGCGCAAACTTCCCCAGGTGCAGGTTGTTGATCCATCGTCGTCGCGCGAAGCCAAGGCCAAAGAGCGCAAGCGCGCCATTCTTGAATATCGGCTGTCTCGTCAAACATCGGAACGCGTGGCCACGGTCAAAAAGGCGACAACGCCGTTCGTGATGGCTTTGCGCAATGCATTCCGCCGCATTGCGGGGAAGTTGACGGCTATTGAACGCCGCTACGAGGAACGGCAAAAAAAGGGCGCGCCGCGAAGTGTTGGCGAGGCCGAGCTACGGCGCATGGTGGACGATGGCATACGTTTGTTCGATGACGGCAAATACGATGCCGCGGAAAAACTGTTCATCGAGGTCTTGAGCATCGATCCCAAGCACGTGTTGGCCTATGAACGCATCGCACGCCTGTATCTTGTGACCAAGCAGTTCGACAACGCGCGCGAAACGCTCCAGTTTCTCGTCAAACTTTCCCCCAAGGACGCGAGCGTTCAGGCCGCGCTTGGTGAGCTGGCCGACCTCGAGGGCAAGCCGGACGAGGCTTACGCGTTTTACGGCAAGGCCAGGGAGCTAAGCCCCAATAACCCCAAGTATCTCGATTTCTTTATCGAAGCC
>CAYZRQ010000015.1:0-9635 GCA_964480895.1 uncultured Gammaproteobacteria bacterium
CGCGTGGCTGGGACTGCTCATCGTGCTTGCCATCATCGCGACCGGTTACAGCGCGACAAAAATCAGCGGACAGCAAAGCCGCATCTCATCGCTCGCAAATGAGCTCGATGCCGCGGCATCGGCGAGCGAACAGGCACAACTCGAACTCGAGGCGCTCAAATCGCGTGCACCGTTTTTCTATGCTTTGAATGATTGGGCCAAGGGCGGTTCCGAGCTTCACGTCATTACTGAATCGGGCGAAGACGAGGTGCTGTTCGCAAACGCGTCGGGTTACATTGAGCTTTTTGCCGTCCCGCAAACGCGCTACGACGGCCGCATCTTCGTAACGCGGCTCGCGGGAGACACCGACAATCCGTCATTGCCGCTTGAGGTGCTCGATGTCGCATCGGGCGCAAGCGAGCCGGTGGCGTTTGTGGACGAGCTGCCGTACCGCGACGCCGTTGCCGCATCGCCCGACGGCACGATGCTCGCCGCCGCCTACGACAACCCCGCCGACGACCTTGCGGCCGAACGCGAACTCGTGGTGTGGAATCTGCTGACCGGCGAACGGCGCAGCCTCGTGACGCTTCCCGAGGGCGAACACTTCGCGGGATCGATCGGCGGCAGCACGTTTGCCGGTGCAACCGATTTCAGCATTCGTTGGCTCGGACTTTCGTGCGTCCAGGCACGCATTCACAACGCGATCGGCATCGTCAAAGAATATCGAACATTTTGTTTTGAATAAGTGTTGAATATCGAGAGTAAAAAAGAGAAAGTGGAACGCCGTAATTTCACGCCTGTTATGTGGCGTTTTGGTGCCGCGTATGCCGTCCTCGCGTTCATCGTCGAGGCCGCCGTGTTTGGGTTTATCGTGCCGTTCTCGCAATGGCTGCTGTTCGCCGTCCTTGCGTTCAGCGCGTATCCCGTCACGCTCATCGTCCAGTTTCTCATTAAACGCGCGCGGCCGCCGCAGCATGGCGCACATGCGTATCGCTTGTGGATTCAGACGTACTCGTTTCCGTCGGCGCATGCGTCGGGAAGCTTCGTGTGCGCGGTGCTCGGCACTGCCGCAGCGTTCGCGTACGTTCCCGTTATCGCACCGTACGTGCTTGCGGGCAATGTCGTTGTCGCGTGCTTTGTTGCCGCTTCGCGCGTCGCGGTCGGCGTGCACTACGCATCCGACGCGATCGTGGGCGCGCTGCTCGGTGCCGGCCTTGGGACGTTGTTCCTGCTTGCGCTTTAAGGTAAGCTCCGGTCGATAGTATTAAAGCTATGTTTCGTAAATGTCTTCTTTCGGTTGTAACGTTCATGGTGCTGCTCGGTGCGATGATTATCGTGCTTGCCGTGCAATCGTGGCGTGCGTACGGCCAAGCGCCCGACGATGATGCGCCGAGTGTGACGTTCGTGGTCGACGAGGGCGAGTCGTTCGCATCGGTCGCGGCGCGTCTCGACGACGAGGATCTCGTCGCCAGTGCGTTTTGGTTTAAGGTAACGGCGGCGCTTACTGATCGCGTCGACCAACTCAAGCCCGGAGCATTCGTGCTGCAGCCGGACATGAACTATACGGCGATACTCGAGCTGCTCGCCGTTGCGCAAAACAACGATGTAACGCTCACGATCCCCGAGGGCTACACGCTTGCGCAGATCGGCGAACTCGTGACCACGAATTTTGAGATAACGATAGACGAGTGGCGTCGTGCAACGGGATCGGCGTCGCCCCAGGCGTTGCATGCGTTTGTTGTTGCGGCAGGGAAGCCGGATGGCGTTGATCTCGAAGGATATTTGTTCCCGGATACGTATCGCTTTTTTGCCGATGCGGGCGTTGATGAAATCGTCGAAACGCTCATTGATACCACGGCGGCGCGCATTGCGGCACTCGGTGTTCCATCGGGAGACGCAAGCGGCATGACAACACACGACGTGCTGACGCTCGCATCGATCGTCGAACGCGAAGTGCGCACGGAGACGTCGATGAAAAACGTCGCGGATATTTTTCTCAAACGCCTTGCCGCGGGCATGCCGCTGCAGTCCGACGCGACGATCAACTACGTGACCGGCGGCGATGATCCGAGCGTATCGCTCGCCGATCTCGAGATCGATTCGCCGTACAACACGTACATGTATCCCGGCTTGCCACCAGGCGCCATCGGGAACCCCGGGCTGCGCGCGATCGCGGCCGTTCTCGCACCGACGGCAAATCCGTATTATTACTTTTTGACGACGGACGAGGGGGATATCTATTACGCCGTCACGTTCGACGAGCATGTGACGAATAAAGCGAAATATTTGCGATAATCCGAGTATTGGCTCTTCGCAGGATCCACGCAGGATCCACACAATTAACGATAACCTGACCGATCGGCCAACTTATGGTTAAAACGTCACAGCATCTCCGTCGCGGATCTCGTACTGCCGAGGTGCTTTGCGCGATTGAATTCGTCGCGGAAGCGTTATCGGCGACGCGTCGTCATCCCTATGCGATTCTTGCGATGGGCTTTGACGGTTACCGGTCGCTTCAGCGGGACCAGGAACAATATGCGAGACAGCGCGCGTTACGAAGTTTGGCGGAACAGCGGCTTATTAAGCTTCGCCGCGTTGCCGCAGGATATAAAGTGATACTCACCGACAAGGGTGCTCGTGAGCGATTTCGTCTCCGTATTCTTGCCGCCGACCTCTTTGAGGACGATCGGATGACTATGGTGGTCTTTGACGTACCCGAAACCGAACGGCGCCTGCGCCGGATGATTCGAGAACTCTTATCGGAAGCATCGTTCCTTCCCATCCAGCGGAGCGTCTGGTTGTCGCCATTTAACGCCGTACAAGAGCTGACGACTTTCTTCAATACTATTGGTAAATCACACTGGATTCGGGTTTTTGAGGTGAAAGAATTAACGATAACCTGACCGATCGGCCAAGTTATCGTTAAATCTATATTCTCCACAAACATGAAGGGTGGTAAAATCCAGCTCTTATGAAAGAGTTTGTCCTTTCCGGTGTCCAGGCGCCAAAACTCGTCATTGACTACGCCGACGAACTCAACGCCGAGCAGTTTGCGGTAGTCGAGCAGGGTGATGGTCCGACGCTCGTGCTTGCCGGCGCGGGCAGCGGCAAGACGCGTACGGTGACGTATCGCGTCGCGTGGCTGCTTGAGCACGGCGTGCCGCCGGAGCGCATCCTCTTGCTCACGTTCACGAACAAGGCGGCGAAGGAGATGATCTCGCGCGTCGAAGGATTGCTGCGCGTGTATCCGTCGGGCATGTGGGCCGGCACGTACCACGCCATCGCGAATCGTCTTTTGCGCAAGTACGGTGCGCTGACCGACTACGGCCACGCGTTTTCCATTCTCGACGAGGAAGATGCGAGCGACCTCATGAAGCTGTGCGTTAAAGAGCTTCGCGTCGACACGAAGAATAAGCGTTTTCCGAACGCCAACGTCTTGCGCGCCATGCTCTCCTACGCCGTCAACTCGCGCCAGACGCTCGAGGACGTGATCGCGTCGCGCCATCCGCACTTCGAACCAATAGCGGGCGAGATCGAGGCTGTAATCCGCCGCTATCGCGAGGCCAAGCGCGAGCATCGCGCAATGGACTTCGACGACTTGCTCGTCGTCCTGCTCGAATTGCTGCAGACGAACGACGACGTTCGCCGTGCGCTTGCCGCGCAGTTTGCCTATGTGCTTGTGGACGAATTTCAAGATACGAACGTCATCCAGGCCGACATCGTCAACCTGTTATCGAGTGAGCATCGTAACCTGCTCGTTGTGGGCGACGATGCGCAGAGTATTTATTCGTTCCGCGCCGCGCAAATCAAAAACATTCTCGACTTTCCCAAGCGCTACGACGGCGCGCACGTTTTTCGTCTTGTCATGAACTATCGTTCAACGCCACAGATTCTCGCGCTCGCAAACAGCGTGATCGCGCACAACGAAGATCAGTTCGCGAAGGAATTACAGAGCGTTGTCGGCGGTGGGGAGAAACCAAACCTCGTCGCCGCCGCTGATGCACAACAAGAGGCGCAGTATGTCGTCGAGCAACTGCTCGCGCTCGAGAACGAGGGTACGCCCATGTCGCGCAGCGCTGTGCTCTTTCGCGCCGCGTTTCATTCACAGGCCGTCGAATTCGAGCTCATGAAGCACGGCATTGCGTATGACTATCGCGGCGGCATGAAATTTTTTGAGCGCGCACACGTCAAAGATGCTCTTGCACACCTTCGTCTGCTACGCAACGTCAAAGACGGTATGGCGTGGATTCGTGCGCTCCAGCTGTACCCGGTCGTCGGTTTGGCGACGGCACAGCGTATGGCCGAGGTCGCGGCTGCAGAGAGTGACGTGGCGTGTGCGCTTGCGGCGGGTATGCGTCTCGGCGCCAAGGCGGCTGCCGGCTGGGAAGGTATGTCGCGCATTTTGCGTGCGATGATCGCATCGACAACGCCGGCGCACGCGGTTCGCGCCTTCGCCGGCAGCGATGATTACTGCGCGTACCTTGAAGCCGAGTTTCCGAATTTTCGTGATCGTTTGGACGACTTGGAACAGTTTGGCGTGTTTGCGGAACAGTACGACGACCTTGGCGCGTTTTTGGATGCGGTGACGCTCACCGGGGACTTCGGCGCGCGAATCAACGACCCCGAGGCCGAGCGCGACGGCGAGCACGAGGATCGACTTGTCTTATCGACGATCCACCAAGCGAAGGGCCTCGAGTGGGACGCGGTTTTTGTCATCCATCTTGCCGACGGCATGTTCCCGCACTCGCGTTCAATAGGTGAAGCGGGCGGCGTTGAGGAGGAACGGCGGCTGTTTTACGTAGCGGCGACGCGCGCACGACGGCGGCTGTATTTGAGCTATCCGATTACGACGGGATTCGAAACCGTTGAGATTCGTCAGCCGTCGCCGTTTTTGGGAGAGGCGCCACGCGAGCTGTTCGAGGAGGTTCGGTTGCGTGCGCCGCGGCCGGCGTATGCGAGCGCGCACCGGCGGCACGACGTGTGGGACGACGACGAGCCGACGATCGTGCTCGACGCCGTGGGGGAGAAGGTGAAGAGAAAGGAACCGCCGAGTTCGTTTTTACGCGGTATCGAAGAACTATGATCAACTACGCACAACGCTCGCTTGAGGAACATACCAAACATCACGGTAAGTTTGCGATTACGTCGATGATGCCGCTCGAAACGCAGGACGATCTCGCGATCGCCTACACGCCCGGCGTCGCGGCGCCCTGCCTCGCGATCGCCGCCGACCCTCGGCTCGTGTACACGATGACGATGAAGGGCAACGCGGTCGCGGTCGTGAGCGACGGCAGCGCGGTGCTCGGCCTTGGGAACATCGGTCCTATGGCGGGGCTGCCAGTCATGGAGGGCAAGGCCGTGCTTTACAAAAAGTACGCGAACATCGACGCGATTCCGATCGTGCTCGCGAGTCAAAACGTCGACGACATCGTGGCTGCGGTGACGATGATCGCGCCGACGTTCGGCGGCATTCACTTGGAGGACATTGCTGCGCCGGCGTGCTTCGAGGTTGAGCGACGGCTTGCTGACGCGCTCGACATCCCGGTTATGCATGACGACCAGCATGCGACCGCCATCGTCGTTCTTGCTGGCCTTATGAACGCTGCGACGGTCGTCGGCAAAGATCTCTCGGGACTCAAGGTCGTGGTGAATGGTGCGGGCGCGGCTGGGATCGCAATTGCGAATCTTCTTCACGCCGCCGGCATTCACGACATCGTGCTTGTCGACTCCAAAGGTATAGTTGACGAGACACGTGCCGATGTGAGCGGCGAGAAGGCGAAGTTCATTGCGCTTCAGACGAATCGTTCGGGCGTTGCGGGCGGGCTTGCGGACGCGCTTCGCGGCGCTGATGCGTTTGTGGGCGTAAGTAAGCCGGGGCTTTTGACGGCGCCTATGGTGGCGAGCATGGCCGAGCGCGCCATCGTCTTCGCACTTGCGAATCCCGATCCCGAGATGTCACCTGATGCGTCGCGCGCTGCCGGAGCCGCGGTTGCCGCGTCGGGGCGGTCAGATTTTCCGAACCAGGTGAACAACGTCCTCGTCTATCCCGGCTTGTTCCGCGGCCTACTCGATAGCCGTGCGCGCCGCTTGACGCCAGCCATGAAGCTCGCCGCGGCGCGCGCGCTTGCCGCGCTCGTTACGCCGACGGCTGAAAAAATTCTTCCGGTCATTACCGAGGTGAATCCCGCGCCGGCTATTGCTGCGGCGATCGCTAGCGTATGACCAATATTTATCGTCCCCGCAGGCGCGGCGGTTCGGCGTTTTGGCGCGTCGCGTCGGTATCTCTCCTCGCTGTGCTCGGCGTGGTGATCGTCTTGTGGGCGATCGACTTGTTCCGTGACCGCGCCGATGCGCGGCAGGGTGCAACGAATGTCGCTGAAACATCCGACGCGCAAGGAGAGTCCGATCAATCTATCGACAGCGTGGCCGCGCTCGCCGACGCGTCGGGTACTGCGGTTGGCGTTGTGACGCGCAGCGGCACGGCGCTTGCACCGTCGTACGTTCTCGTCGCCCAACTTCCGCCGATCGACTCGGCCGCAAATGCGTACACCGTGTGGCTCATTGCCGAGGGACTGGCGGACGTGCTCCCCGTGGGCGACCTCACGCCGCGCGCCGATGGTTCGTGGGCGCTCACGTTCACCACGAGCGATCCGTTGGCGTATCCGAACGTTGTGGTTACGCTCGAGCCAAACGACGGCGATGCGCGTCCGTCGGGCGCGCGCGCGGCGGAAGGAAATTTTAAATAGGAGTCTTGCAGGTCACCGAATCACTACTCCGATGCCCCATCTCACTCACCACCCCGAGGCGTCATCTCACTCACCACCCTGACGCCACATCTCACTCACCACCCTGAGACCTCATCTCACTCACCACCCTGAGGCGTAGGCCGAAGGGTCATGCAGACGTTACGTAGACGTATGAACGACGGAATCCATTTCGTCTATATCATGACCAATGCAAGTAATAACGTTCTTTACGTTGGTATGACATCGGATCTCGCCCAACGCGTCCAATCACATAAAGACGGGCTGGTATCGGGATTTACCCAAAAGTACTCGTGTACGAAATGCGTCTATTTCGAAAGCACCCCTGACCGAGATGCCGCGCTGTATCGCGAAAAACAAATAAAAGGTTGGACGCGCGTGAAGAAGGCTTATCTCGTGAACGGATTCAATCCCGATTGGAAGGATCTCTTTGATATGATTATTACGAGGCAGAGTTCGTAAATGCTTTTGTACAGAATATGAAGATATCAGGCTACGGATCCCTGCCTGCCGGCAGGCAGGCCTCGTATGCACTCGGGATGGTGAGAGATAATGACACAGGTGAAATCGTGGGGATAACAAAGTGATGGTGTATACTTCTCCCAGGCAGCAATGTGAATAACTTATTTGAATCACGTTTAGTAGGGTATAATGACCCCAAAATCATTGTTTCATTATGATTGAACAACGCATCACATTGCAGTCGATGTGGCAGGGCGCGCTTGGACTCGCCATCGCCGCATTCGCCCTGTTCGCCTTTGCATCGCAGGCGCAGGCCGGAAACGACACCATCATGGGTCTCGTGCTGCAGGACACGAACAACAACGGGAAGATCGACAATGTGCTTATGAGCATTGACAACGATGCTCTCGAAACGTGGACCATCAACGGTGCACCCGATGATTCAAACGCGATTGTCGTTACGCTCGACGCTGCCGACATTGAGCCAACAGGTATCGCGTTCGTAAGTGCTGCCGGCGATGATCCTGTCACCATCAACATTTCCCTCGACGAAGACGACCTGCAGATGGAGACGAGCACCGACGGCGTAAACGAGGCAGTCATTGAAGTTATTTACACCCAACAAGGTGGAGGTGCGGCTTGCGTGGCGTGTATTCGTGATACGGCTGCCGAGCTTACGGCGAATGCGACCGGTGATACCGGGATAACCGACACTGAAGGCGACGGCGCAAGCCCAGTTGTTTCGGGAGTTGTTGTACAAACGGCTGCGATCTCGGGCATTACCTATAACGTACTCGATATCACGTACACCGAAGTCATTACGCTTTCCATCGACGCGGGCGGCGATGCCGACATCACCATCGGCGGTGCAAACGTGGCTTCCACAGCAACGCTTGGCGACATGACCACAGCGAAAACGCTTACCGGTTTTGGATCATGGAACGGTACAAGCGACTGTGCAGCAAGCGCGGCAACGGTGAACCTTATTGGCGCGGTTGATGCGGGCAACAATACGGTTGTCTCGGTTTATATGAATGCCGTGGCAAGCGGCTACTTTACGGCGTGTTCGGTTACGCCGGCTGCCGACACGTTCACCCCGGTTGCCGACGCGAACGATATTGCTGATGTTGGCGACCGCGCGGTTAATACGGCAACAAAAGTCATGACCGCGACTGCGGCGTGGGACGTTGCGGGTCCGGCCATCAGCACCACATACTCCTGCGACACCGACAACGACGGTGACGTCGATCGCATCCGCGTGGCCTTTGACACGGCTGTTCTC
Source organism: uncultured Gammaproteobacteria bacterium (assembly GCA_964480895.1). GTDB lineage: Bacteria > Patescibacteriota > Patescibacteriia > UBA9934 > UBA9934 > CAIKHN01. Next base: position 8,488 of record CAYZRQ010000015.1, read on the forward strand.
GACGCCGGTTTGAACGCCACCGCATTTGAAGGCGACAACGACACCACAAACGATGCCACTGGCGAAGAAGCTGCTGCATCGTTTAACACGGAAACAAGCTCATGCGGCGCAGCCGATGATACCGATGCGAACGACGCGAACATTCGTATCGACCTCACTGCCGGTATAGCGGGGACGCAAGCGGCATTCCTCGGCGTTGTTACGGCGGCGAATTGCCGCGACTGGGCGGGAAATCCGTGCGGCGTGAATACGGGAGAAGGCACCGAAACTGACAATGCGTTGCCGGTGGTCACCACCTTCAACATGGCAACGGCCGCGCTTTCAAGCGTGACGTACAACAGCATCGCCATTACTTATTCTGAAGCAGTTGACGTATCAACCGACGCGGGCGGCGACGCCGACATCGCGGCTGGCGCATCGGGGGCCTCGAGCGCAACGCTCGGAGCCATGACTACGGCGAAAACGCTTGCCGGTCTCGGCTCGTGGGACGGGCTTGCTGATTTGACAACATCGAGCGCAACAGGAAACACGGTCGCGCTTTCGGCTGACGGGACCGTTATCACCGTCTACCTCAACACGGCCGGAGCCGCATATTTCAATGCCGGCACTGTTGGGCCATCCACAGATACCTTCACTCCGGTTGCGGATGCGAACGACATCGCTGACTCGGCAAATAACGCGGCAAACACCGCGACGAAGGCCGACGGTAGCGCGCCGGGCTGGGACGTGACCGTACCGACGGTCTCAACAACGTACTCATGCGACGCGGATAGCGATGGTAGCGTTGACCGCATGCAAATCACGTTTAGCGAAAACATGCTCGACTCGTCGGCAACGGTCGTTGCGGCGAACTACGAAATGGACAACGACACGACGAATGACGCGACGGGTGAAGCGACGCCGGGCACGTCAAACACCGCAACGGGCGGCTGCGACGGCGCCGAGGACGACACCGATGCCAACGACGACAAAATCCGCATCGACGCCACGAACGGCGACGAAATAGCCGGTACCCAACTTGCGTATCTCCACGTCGTTGCCGGTACAGCGGCACGCGATCAGGCTGGGTGGCGTGCGGCAACCGGCTCCGCACTCGGCACCGAAACTGACAAAGCTCTCCCGGCTGTTACGACCTTCAACATGGCGAC
>CAYZRQ010000016.1:0-8050 GCA_964480895.1 uncultured Gammaproteobacteria bacterium
ACGCGGGATTCTTGGAGAATATTACTTGGAAATGCTCCTGAAAAACACGCTCGCACCGGATAGCTTCGCGATGCAATATCGTCTTGGCGTTGACGAAGCGGGGAAGGATCTTATTCCTGACGCGGTCGTCTTCGTAAAGGAAAAGATCATCCCTGTTGACTCGAAATTTTCGCTTGAAAACTACAACCGTATCGTCGAAGAACAAAATGAGACCGAACGCGCCCGACTCGAAAAAGTCTTTATCGCCGACCTCAAAAATCGCATCATTGAAACCTCAAAATACATTCGACCTGAGCGTGGAACGATGGATTTTGCTTTCATGTTTATTCCGCACGAGGCGATCTACTACGATCTTCTCGTTAATCGTATCGGCGCGCTCCAGGAAGAAACCGAAAACCTTATTCAACGTGCCGCAAGTAAACATCACGTCATTATTGTTTCACCGACTTCATTCCTGGCGTATCTCCAAACCGTGCTCCAGGCATTGCGCGCGCTCAAAATCGAAGAAACTGCGCAGGACATCATCAAACACGTTGGCGAACTTGGAAAACACTTTCAGAAATACGGCGACTATCATGCGCGACTCGGGAAAAACCTGAGCACCGTCATCGGCCAATACAACGACTCGTCGGGCGAACTGCGCAAAATCGGCAAAGACGTCATGCGTATTACGTCAGGGAATGCTGCCGAATTCATCGAATTCGACGAGGCACCCAAACCGCTCATCGAAAACTAGGTACACAAAAACGGGCTGAATGCCCGTTTTTGCTATCGTTATTTGACGATGGCTTTGGCAAGACGCTTTGCTGTTCGGCTCTTGATACGCGCCGCAGTGTTGATCTTTACGACACGCTTGGTGACGGCTTTGTCGAGTGCCTGGCTCATGTCGCGCACGAGCTTCTTGGCGTCGTCGATCTGACCGGACTCGAGCATCTTGCGGAACTTACGGCGCATGGAGTCGAGGCTTGCGCGCACGAGACCGTTGCGCTCCGCATGTTTGACGCTCTGGACGAGCGCTTTCTTGGCGTTCTTCAAATTAGGCATAGGGTTTGATGAATGACGAAATGCTAACGAACAACAGTCGCGCCGTCAAGCGCACGCAAGAAAAACAGCGAGGCGATCGACCGCGAGAGCAGGGGAGAGACCGCGCTTCATCGCCATATCAAGCTCGCGAGCATGACGATGCATCTCGCGCAAACGTGGCAACGAATGGCGCCGGCACTCGTGCACGATCTTCTGCGCAACAAATGGATGCATGCCAAGCGCTGACGCTGCGCCATCACTGCGCCCGTTGCGCGCAAGATAAAGCTGCATGCAAAGGAGTAACCGGATTTGACGTGCGAGCATGCCAAATAAGGGGAAATCTTCTACTCCAGCATCGCGCTCTTGCCGAAGTCGGCGCAAAGCCGCCGCCGTGTCGCCGCCACCGAACACATCCATAAGCCCAAACACGTCTTCGGCGTACGTCGCGGGTGCCAATATGCCGAGCATCGCCTCGGTCACGGGTTCGCGGCCGGCATAGGCAGCAATTTTACGCAGCTCGGCATCGAGAACCCACGTTTCCGTACCACATCGTGCAATCAAACGCTCAAGCAAGGCAGGCGCGATGTTCGCTCCGATCGCCTCGGCACGAGCCGCAAGCCACGAACGCAACGCGCCCGGCTCGAGAGCGGCAACCGGGTAACCGTGCACGTCGGGAAACGATTTCAACGCGCCGAATAACGCTGTTTTCTCGACTTTTTCGCGACCGGCTAGCTCGGCAAACAGCACAATCGTCGATTCGGGCGTGCGCGAAAATCCATCAACCCAAACACCCATGTTTGCTTTCTTTACGGTCACGAGCAGGTTGCGAACAATAACAAGACGCTTAGGCGCGAGAAACGGCACACTCTGTACCGCCCCGAAGACAGCGCCGGGACGCGCGTCATCCTCAACCCGCACGACAATATTCGAGACGTTCATTCCCGACGGATCGAATTTTGCCAAAAACTTATCGCGCATCTCGTCAACGCGCTCTTTCACGCGCAGCCCGTCGTCGCCGTAAACAAAAATAATCATAGCGCTCAAGCAATATCGCCCCACGTCGCCCCGTGCGCAACGTCGACATTCAGCGGCACGTCAAGTTTGACAACTGTTGTCATGATGTCATCGATGACCTGCTCGACTTTGGTAAGGTCGTCCTTGTGTACCTCGAAAACGAGCTCGTCATGCACTTGCAAAAGCATCTTCACTCGCAAATCGCTCGATCGAATCCACGCGTCGACCTTGCACATCGCCATTTTGATAATATCGGCTTGCGTACCCTGCACCGGCATGTTAATCGCCATGCGTTCAGCCGCGGCAATAAGCTGGGGAACTCCCGACGCGATGTCGGGAAGGTAGCGTCGACGGCCAAAGAGCGTACTTACATAGCCATCGGCGTGCGCGTGCAGTTTCATTTCGTCCAAATAGGCAGCAATACCGGGGTGCGCGTGGAAATAGCGCTCGATAAAATCCTTTGCCTCGTCAAATGACACGCCAGCACCGCGCGCCAGTGATCGCGGCCCAATGCCGTAGAGAATGCCAAAATTAATCGCTTTTGCAGCAAAACGCTGCTCTTTTGTTACCTTGGCCTCAGGAACGTTCCACGTCTCTGCGGCGGTGCGGCGATGAATGTCCGCGCCCTCGCGAAACGCGTCGAGAAATGCGTGGTCACGTGCAAGTACCGCCGCCAAACGCAGCTCGATTTGCGAATAGTCGGCAGAAACAAGCACGTAATCCTCTTTGGCGACGAATGCTTTGCGAATTTCACGTCCGAGTTCGGAGCGAATCGGAATATTTTGGAGGTTGGGGTTTGACGACGACAAGCGCCCCGTTGCGGCAACACACTGGTTGAACGCGGCGTGAATGCGGCCATCGCCGCCAATAAGCAAAGGGAGCGCGTCGGCGTACGTACTCTTGAGCTTCGCGATTTCGCGGTAGTCGCCGATGCGCTCGACAATCGGATGCGCATCAACAATCTTGTCGAGCTCGGGAGCGGCGGTCGAAAATCCGCTTTTTGTCTTTTTGATGCCCTTCGTTGGAATCTTGAGGTCGACGAAAAGGATGTCGGCGAGTTGGGAAGGGGAGTTGATGTTGAATTCGCGTCCGGCAAGCGCAACAATCTCGCGAGAAAGCGCTTGAAGCTTCACGTCAAATGCGGCGGAAAGTTCATGCAGCCGCTCACCGTTAATCGCGATGCCCTCGCGCTCCATGCAAAAAAGCACGCCAACAAGCGGCATCTCAATATCCTCGGCGAGCTTGGCCATGCCCGTCTCGGCGAGTTTCGTCTTAAGATGTGCCGCAAGCGGCAGCACCGCGCCAACGTTTCCGAGCGCATCGGCATCATCGGGAAGCGATGCGCCAAGGTACTCGCGCACAAGGTCGGAAAAAGCGAAATCGCGTCCGCCCGGCGCAAGAAGGTACGCAGCGACCATGGTGTCGAATACCGGGCGCGTTGCGAGCGTATCGGCGTCGGCACCGGCGAGCGCGAAGGCGTGAAACGCCGATTTCAGATCGTGGCCAATGATTTCGTCAGCCTCCGCAAGCGCAGTAACGACATCGCGCGTTTGCGTTTCGGTCGGATGCACGAGTACAAGCGTATGTTTTCCATCGGACAGCGCGATGGCGCCGAGCGTGCCGCCAAATAGGTCGGTCGCCTTGTGCGTGACGGTAAGCGCGAGCGTATGGCGGTCGAGTTCTGCGAGCGTAGCGGCCGGAAGCGACGCCGTTTTCTTTGCGCGCCGCGTTTCAACAACGGTTTTCGACGATGTATTACTATCGTATTTTTTGAGCAGCGTCTTAAACTCGAGGTCGCGCAACAGCGGCATGAGTTTCGCCATGTCGGGCGGGCGAACGTGCGCCTGCGCGACATCAAAATCTCCGAGATCGACGTCACGGACGATTGTTACCAGCCGACGCATCTGCTTTGCGACGTCAATCTTGCCGACGAGCTTCTTTGCGTATTTCTCTGGCACGTCGCCCTTGGCGAGCGCAGCGAATATCCCGTCAACAGAACCAAATTGCGTCAACAGCTCAAATGCCGTCTTTTCACCGATCCCCGGCACACCCGGAAGGTTATCGGACGTGTCGCCGAGCAGTGTTTTGAGGTCAATGAGCTGATCGGGGCGCAAACCGTAACGCTCAACAACCGCCGGAATATCATAGCGCTTCGTCTGCGAAAGACCTTTGACGAAAAAGACGACATTCGTGGCGTCGTCAACTAACTGGAGCGCGTCGAGGTCGCCGGTAACGATAAGCGTGCGAAAACCGGCCTTCGCGTTTTTCGTCGAAATCGTCCCCAAGATATCGTCAGCCTCGAACCCGGGTGCGGAAAGCGAGGGAATGCTGTAGGCGTCAAGAAGTTTTTGAATAACGGGAATTTGATCGTAGAGCTCCTGCGCCTTTTTCTCGCGCGTCGCTTTGTACGGCGCGTATTCCTCGTGACGAAACGTGCCGCCGGGCAAATCCCACGCCACGGCCATAAAATCCGGATGCAGCTCGGCAAGCATCTTTTCGACAACCATAGCAAAGCCGTACACCGCGTTGACAACGCGGCCGTCCTTGGTTGTAAGCGGCGGAATGGCGTGCCACGCGCGATGGAGGAGCGCGTTTCCGTCGAGAATAAGAAACGTCTTTGGGGTGGACGACGACATAGGCATTACTCTCTGCATGATAACAGTGCGGCCGAGAAAAAAGAAACGCTCCGTCACCCAAGCTCGCAAGAGCGAATGGTGACGGAGCGGAAGGGAAGCGGGGCGCTAGGCGCTGGCCGCCTGGCCGTAGTTCGCGAGCGTGTCCTGGCCGAAGAAGTTCACGGGCGGCGTGGACATCATGGTGGCGATCTTGCCCGCCTCGAGCGGCTTGTTGTCGAGCACCTTGAGGTCGGCGTTCATGACGACGAGCACGTGGTCGGGGCGCACGTAGCCGAGCAGGCGCTTGCCGCCGCTCATCTTCGGCATCCGGACGAGCTTGGCGTTGCCGACGGCGCGGATGATGTCCGCGGCCGCGAGCACGTTGCCGCCATCCGCGACGTTCTTCGCGAACGCGTTGCCGTCGATCACGGCCGTCTTGCCGTGCGCGAGCACATGCACCTTGCCGTCCCCGAGGCAGACGAAATCATTGAGCATACCCGTGAGCTTCGCGACGGTGAAGTCGCCGTCCTTGCTCGCGAGCCAGGTGCTGTCGGCGTCGTCGAGGTCGGTGTCGGCCATGGCCACCGCGAACACGTCGGTGTCGTCCTTGAGGTAGTCGGCGTAGAAGTCCTTGATCGCGCTCCACTCCTTGATCGTGACTTCGCTCACCTTCTGCGTGAACGCCTGGTGCTTGACGAGGATCGCGGTGCCGTCGTTCGTGACGACATTGCCCACCTTGATGATCTCGGTGACGCCGTCCCCGATCGGGCCGGCGGTCGCGGAGCTGTCGAAGCCGAGCACGAGCTCGCCCGAGGCGTCGCGGCTCATGACCATGCGGGTGACCTTGCGGGGCCCGTAGTCGGCCATGAACTTCTCCTTGAATTCCGTCTCGGTGCCGAGACGCTTGAGCAGCTGACCGGGGGTGATACAGAACATGGCGACTCCTTGCGTGAGCACCGCGGGGGATCCGCGGCCGCGTTTCGTCCTGGTGGCTCGAAACAGCGTCGCGAAGTATGCCTGGGTCTGCCCTATCTGTCAACCACAGTACAACAAATACTTGGACAGGGTTAAAACTGATTGCTATAATCCCTTTATGCCGTACAGGGATAAAAAGAAACTCTACGAAACGCAAAAAAGGCACCGTATCAAAATACGAACAAAAGTATTCGAATATCTCCTTACTAAAACATGTATCGATTGTGGTGAAAAAGATCCCGTTGTATTAGAGTTTGATCACATTGACGCAAAAAGAAAGTTCAAAGACATATCACGGATGCTAGCCGGTCACTACTCCTGGGATTCGATCCACAAAGAAATTATGAAATGTGATGTGCGCTGTGCAAACTGTCATCGAAGGAAAACGTACCAGCAATTCGGTCACTGGGGAAAAAGTAAGCCCTCGTAGCTTAATGGATAAAGCACGACTCTTCTAAGGTCAGGATGGGGGTTCGATTCCCTCCGAGGGCACCACGTAGGAATATCGTCAGTATATCGATTCAAGGTCTCGGAACGGTTGGTAACGCCTTGATCAAACGTGCCGAAAATGATATAGTGTCGCGGCACTATGGCGGCTATAGCACAGTGGTTAGTGCACCTGGTTGTGGTCCAGGCTACGAGGGTCCGATTCCCTCTAGTCGCCCCATGAGAAAACCTCCCAAAAATGGGAGGCTTTCTTATTTCTCGTCGCTTTTGCCGTGAAACTGCTTGTAGACGCGTTTCAATTCTTTATCGGTGATGTGCGTATACACCTGCGTTGTTGTGATCGATTCATGTCCAAGGAGCGACTGCACGCTGCGAATATCCGCGCCGTTGCGCAGGAGGTCGGTCGCAAAGGTGTGACGAAGCGTGTGCGGCGTCACCTCTTTCGTAATACCCGCCTCGCGTGCGCACCGATCGACGATGCGCTGCACCGAGCGCGGTGTGAGCGACGCGCTCGTGGCGCTCGCCTTTTTCGCCCGATCGTGACGGACAAAAACGTGATCGGAGACGTCGCGTCGGCGATCGAGGTAGGTTTTGAGCGCGCGCTTGGCACCATCGGAAAGAAAAACGACGCGATGCTTGCTTCCTTTCCCCTTGACGGTGAACTCGTCGCGCTTGAGGTTCACTTGGTCAATGCGCAGTCCCGCAAGCTCGGAAACACGCAATCCGGTTGAAAAAAGCATTTCGAGAATCGCTTTGTCGCGGCTGCCGACAATGCCGGGGGTCCCATCGGGCACAGCAAGCATGCGCACGAGCTCCTCGGGCTCAAGAAAACTCACCTGACGCGTCCCTTGCTTGGCAAGTTCAACCTTTTCAGGGGCGAGCGTTGCGATATCACGTTTGGCAAGGTACTTGAGAAACGCTCGTAAGGCGATGAGATGGTAATTTTGCGTGTTCTTTTTGAGCGAACCCTCCTCGCGCCCGGGGATATCGTGATTGAGAAAGAGGCGAAACCGACGGACAAGGTCAAGCGTAATGTCTTTTGGGGCAGGGGATTTGGCCCAGTCGGCAAAACGGGAAAGATAAAAATGGTAGTTGCGGACGGTTTTATCCGACCGCCCCCGCTCGATCTCGAGATATTCCAAAAACTCCTTCACATACTTCTCCATGATCTTCGCCATACGCCTCACATTGTACGATAGATGAACCAAGGACGTTGCGCCGAAGCCATAAAACGGCTTGTCCTAGCTAAGAAGTACCATTTTAGCCTTGACGAGATGGCTATTTCGTGCTAAACTGTATTGTTACGATCGCAGACCAAACGAATCAACGATATCTCGACGTGGCAGACAGCCCAGATTGTTCCGAACCGAACGCCCCGTAGCCGGCGCAACCAATGCCGGTGTTACCCTCACGTTCGTGACCGTGACACTTCACAACAGGAAAGCAGCCTCGCGATGCTTTCCGGGCTTCCAAAGACCACGACTTTTCGCGGTTTTCGGAAGCAAAGGAGGAGAGAGAAACCCCTTTTGCCTGTTCAACCCCTGGAGGACCCATGACCGTCGCCCCCGCCGGCCTCGCCGGCATCAACCGCACCCTCAACCTGTCCCGCAACGTCGTCGACGAGCTCGAGAAGCTCACGGCGCAGATCCGCAAAGAGGAGGGCAACGGCGCCCTTTTCGTCCGCGCGGGCACCATGAAACTCGCGCTCGACCGGGCGTATGTCATGCCCGGCTCGACCGACATCATGCGCCTGCGCAAGCAGGGCGCGATCTCGGTCGGGGACCAGCTCGATTGCCTCATCGCCCAGGTGAGGCGTCAGCGCTGGGGCAACCGCCCGCCCGAGTGCCTCGCAATCCTCGATACGCGCAACTTCCGGACGGAAAGGGAAGTGGCCGTCAAGGACAAGGCTCGCCGCGACGCCGCCCACGAGGCCGCGAAGAAGGCCGAGACCGAGCGCCTCGTGCGGCACAACGCCC
>CAYZRQ010000016.1:8060-9338 GCA_964480895.1 uncultured Gammaproteobacteria bacterium
GAGCCCGGCTACGGCGCGTGCAAGAAGCTGCCTCCCGCCAAGAAGTCGGAGAAGGACACCAGCGCGAAGAAGGGAAAGAAGCGCGGCAAGAAGTAGCTGTTTCGCCCCAACCCGTTCGGGTCCCGATCGCATCGGGACCCGGGCTTCCAAAGACCACGACCTTTCGCGGTTTTCGGAAGCCCGACATCACTTTGGAGGAACCATGCTTACCACCAAGGAGGAAGGAGGGCCGCAAACGCCGACCGTTAGGCCGGCGTTTGTGTTTGACAGCGGCACCAGGATCGCGCTATGCTTAGCCCCGTCATCAATCTAACCGCCGTTCGCCATGGTTCCGGGAATGAGCCCCCGCCACTACGACGATCGGATGAAGTTTCGACTATGCTCGACAAGAAAGCGAAGGATGCGGTCATCAAAAAGTTCCGCACCCACGAATCGGATACCGGTTCACCCCAGGTCCAGGTCGCTATTTTGACGACCGAAGTGAAGGAGCTCACCAAGCACCTTCGCACGCACCGCAAGGATTTCAGCTCGCGGCGCGGTCTCGTCAAAAAGGTCGCCGAGCGTCGTCGTCTCCTCAAGTACCTTGAGCGCGAGGATGCCAAGGCATACGCCGACCTCATCGAGGCGCTGGGTTTGAAAAAATAACTAACCGACCCTGCGCGCCCCGCGGCGCGTAGGGTCGCGTCTTTTTAACTTATGTTCGACGTATCGAACCGTCGCGTCGGTGTCTTCATTGACGTGCAAAACATGTACTACAGTGCGCGTAATATTTACGGCGCCAAGGTCAACTTTGGAAATATCGTTACAGCCGGAGTAGGGAATCAAAAGCTCGTCCGAGCGATCGCCTATACGATTTCGACGAAAACCGGCGACGAGCTGCCGTTCTTCGAGGCACTTCACAAAATGGGGATTGAAGTAAACACGAAAGAGCTCCTCGAATACGATTCAGGTCACAAAAAAGGCGACTGGGACGTCGGTATTACCGTTGACATCATCCGCATGCTCGACATGATCGACGTTGTTGTCATGGTTTCGGGCGATGGTGACTTTTGTGCGCTTGCCGAATACGTGAAAAATCGCGGGCGTCTCTTTCATGTTGTGTCGTTCCGTGAATCGACCTCGTCAAAACTCGTCGATATCGCGGATAACTATACAAACCTGTCCGCCGATCAACCGCGTTTTCTCATCCGCGATCCCGGCTACCGCGCGCCGATGTTCCGCAAAGCATCGACGACCGACACCTTTGAAGACGTCATCGCGGAACAGGTGCAAAATGAA
>CAYZRQ010000017.1:0-7991 GCA_964480895.1 uncultured Gammaproteobacteria bacterium
ATGTTTTCGACGCCGAGAAACTCGTTGACATCAACAAGCTGCGCGTAGAGACGCATTTCTAGTATGTCCTTCGATATCAACGAACTCAATCAGCAGACGACGCCCGAGGCCGCGGCGAGCAAACGCAAGCCGAGCGATGCGCAACTGAAGGCGTCGCAGGAGCGTGCAACGCTCGAGGAAGAACGCTCGTATCGTCGTGGAACCGTTTCCATTCGCGACCTCATCGCGCCAGCATCGTACGAGATTAACTCGTCGTTCTTGAAGCTTGGCGATACATATCTTCGTACGCTGTTCGTTACGACGTATCCGCGCTACGTCGGTATTGGCTGGGGCGCACCGGTTATCAACTACAACGGCACCATCGATCTTGGGATGTTTTTTTACCCCATCAAACCCGAAGTCATTTTGAAACAGCTGAAAAATAAAGTCGGCGTGCTCGAGGCGCAGCTCTCAAGCGACGCCGAAACCGGCAAGCCGCGCGATCCCTTGCGCGAAACGGCGCTGCGCGACATCGAGCAGCTGCGCGACGACCTCACGCAAGGCATCGAACACTTTTTCCAGTTCGCGTTTTACGTAACGCTCTACGCGAAGAGCAAAGAAGAACTCGACAAGCGCACCGAACAGATCGAATCGATCTTCGGCCAAAAGCTCATCTACTCGAAGCGCGGATTCTACCAGGCGGAGCAGGGCTTCAACTCGACGCTGCCCTTGTGCAACGACGAGCTCATGATTACGTTTAACATGAATACGTCGCCGATTGCGTCGTCGTATCCATTTATTTCGTCCGACGTAACAAGCGACAACGGCATCCTCTTCGGCATCAACCGCCACAACAATTCACTCATTCTCTTTGACCGTTTTTCGCTCCAAAACGCAAATTCGGTGGTGTTCGCGACCTCTGGCGCCGGCAAATCCTACGCTATCAAACTTGAAGTGCTACGTTCGATGATGATGGGCGTTGACGTTATCGTTATCGACCCTGAAATGGAATATCGCCAGCTTTCCGACGCCGTCGGCGGGACGTATATCAACGTGTCGCTCGCTTCAGAAAGCAAAGTGAATCCATTCGATCTTCCGCGTCCCAAAGGCGAGGAAACATCGATCGAGGACATCCTCCGCAGCGCGGTCATTACGCTCAAGGGGCTTTTGCGCATCATGATCGGCAAGCCGATCGGCGAAAAAGCGCAGCTCGGGTTCACGCCGGAAGAGGACTCGCTCCTCGATCGGGCGCTTCTTGAGTCGTACGCCAAACGCGACATCACCGCCGACCTTCCCACGCTCGAAGGTGTTGCCGATTATCCCGTGCTCAACGATCTCGTCGAAGTGCTCGAGGGTATGGAAGGCGGCGCAAACCTCGTGGCGCGTTTGCAGAAATACACTATAGGCACGTTCGCTGGACTCCTCAATTCGCCGACAACGGTCGAGATGCGCAACCAGCTCGTTGTCTTTTCCGTTCGTGACTTGGAGGACGAATTGCGCGCGATGGCGATCTACACCATCGTCAACTACATCTGGAATGTTGTGCGCTCCGAGCGCAAGAAGCGCATTTTGGTCATCGACGAAGCGTGGTGGCTCATGCAGAACGAGGACTCAGCAAAGTTTATTTTCGCGCTCGTCAAGCGCGCTCGAAAATACTTCCTCGGCGTTACAACCATTACGCAGGACGTGAATGACTTTTTGACGTCGCAGTACGGCCAGGCGATCGTTACGAACTCATCGCTGCAACTCCTCCTCAAGCAATCGCCGGCCGGCGCCGATGTCGTCGCCGAAACGTTCAACCTCACGCAAAGCGAAAAATATCTGCTGCTCGAGGCGGCGGTAGGTGAAGGAATTTTCTTTGCCGGCCAAAAGCACGCGGCGATTAAAGTCGTTGCGTCCTATACGGAGGATCAGCTTGTCACGACGAATCCGCAGCAGCTGCTCGAAATCGAGCGTGCGAAAAAGCAGTATCAGGCGTCGCTTGAACAGCCGAAGAAAACATAATGTATGGAAACCCGCCATAAAGTCGAACTTGGTATCGCGATTCTTGTGCTCGTGGGATTTGTTGTGCTTCTTGCGCTCTTCATGCGCGACGATGCCGCGCCCGACATCATAACGCCGAGCAGCGAAGCGCTTGAAGATACCGGCGAACGCGTACCGCATCCCGATGGCGTCGATCCCGCCGACATACCGCCACCTGGCGTTGTTTCGGCGATGACGATCGGCAGAACGTTCGTTGAACGCTTCGGTAGTTACTCGTCGGAAAGCGATTTCGCGAACGTCGATGACATTTTGTCGCTTGCGACTGGTGGCTTCCGTGTCGAACTTGAGGACATTGTTGCGAACGCGCGAAAGAACGACGACGCAGCTTACTACGGCATTTCGACCATTGTTCTTTCGACGACGACCGTCACGGAAGCCGATGCTGCGGTAACGCTGCGTATGCTCACGCAGCGCGAAGAAGCGATCGACGACCCCGCGAACGCGACGGTGCGCTATCAGGACATTCTCGTCGACCTCGTGAAAATCGGCGACAACTGGCTCGTCGACGGATTTACATGGCAGGAATCCTAGCTTCAATCGCCCGCGAGGCGTTATCGGCGCTGTTCCCGCGCCGATGCGTGCGATGCGGCGACGAAGGAGGATTGTTATGCCGATGGTGCAGCAGCAGCGTTGATCTTGGCTCGCTGCCGTTTGCGTATGCGAATCCCGTCGTGCGCGAGCTTCTGCGTTCGTGGAAGTATTACGGCGATGCGAGCGCATGGGAAATATTGCGCACCAAAGCGACGGCAGCGTTTGACGCGCGCGGTGTGTCGGCCGACGCGATCGTTCCCATTCCGCTCGTGGGCTATCGTGAGCGGTATCGCGGATTCAACCAAGCACGCGACATCGGCGTATGGGTTTCGCGCGAGACGGATATGCCGGTTACGGAGTGTCTCGGGCGACGCTTCGCGTGGGGTGTGCAGGCGAAGCGATCGCGTGAATGGCGCAAGCTCGCCATGGAAATTTCGCCGTTTTACGTGAAGGAGGGAAGCACGGTACCCGGACGCATTCTCGTTGTCGACGACGTGGTGACAAGCGGAGCGACCATGGAAGCGGCGAAGCGCGTGCTGCTTGCTGCCGGCGCCGAATCGGTGGCGACCTTCGCACTCATTAAGGGCAACCCGCAGGGTCGGCTTGCGTAATAGGCTATGATCGCATTACGCTAGGACTTCTTCATGATTGCTATATGCGTAAATCGTTAAATGTAATCGCTACCATACTGGTTGCCGTCATTGTCGTCGGTGTCGGGATGTTTGCGACCTCGCGGAATACCGATGAGACAAATTGGGGTCCAACACCGAATATCCTTGTCGTCACAACGAACATCACGATGGCGCATTTCGTCAAAATCGTGAGCGGCGACATCAATGTAAACGCCGGCGTAACGCCGATTGTCTCAAGCGACATCGAGCCGCACGAGTACGAGCCGTCAACTTCCGACGTAGCATTCGCGCTTGAGAATGCCGACGTCTTTATTGCTGTCGGCTCGAGCTTCGATGGCTGGGCCAAGGGCATTGTCGACGAACGTGAGCGTCTTGGCAAAACGAATCTCGTTGTTATGGACTGGGACGCTGCCGATCCGCATTTCTGGCTCGACCCGATAACACTTTCGGGTACGATCGACGATATCGCTTCGACACTCGCCCTTGCTGACCCAGAACATGCCGCCGCATACGCCGCGAACGCGGCCGCCTACCAAACCGAGCTTGCTGCACTCGACGCCGAATTCCGCACAATGCTTGCCGCGTGTAACCTTCGCGACATCATTACAACGCACGGCGCGTTCGGTTTTTTGGCGGCGCGGTATGATATTAATGATCATGCCGTCACCGGCATCAGCCCCGAGGACGAACCGACGGCACGCGACCTCGCGCGCCTTGCCGACCTTATGCGTGAGAAGGGCATAACAACCGTCTTCGTCGAGGCAACGGAAACTGACGATTTGGCAAAGGCGCTCGCGAGCGAAGTCCGTGCGTCAATCGCCGCGATTGACACCTTCGAGACTGAACGCCCGAGCAAGACCTCCGAAACCGATACCGCGGATTATCTCGAAATTATGCGTGACAACCTCGCCGCGCTCGCAAGCGCGATGGTATGCCGGTAGCCTCCAAACCCAATATTCTCGTCGACATTCGCAAGCTCGCATTCGCATATCGCGATCAGCGCGTACTTGAAGGCATCACGCTTACGATCCGCAGCGGGGAATATGTGGGGATCATCGGACCCAACGGCGGCGGAAAAACCACGCTGCTCAAGCTCATTCTCGGCATGCTTGCGCCGACCGACGGGTCGGTGCATGTGCGCATCCCTCGCCACGAAATCGGCTACGTGCCGCAGCGCGCCGGAAGTATCGAACTCTCGTTTCCGGCAACGGTACGCGAGGTTGTTGAAAGCGGGCGAGTCAGGCCGCGCGGATGGTTTTTGCGCCGCGGCGATCGTACCGCCGTCGATGAAGCGCTTGCCACGACCGGCGTCGCGCATCTTGCCGCGCGGCGCATCGTTACGCTTTCAGGCGGCGAACGGCAGCGCGTACTCATCGCACGTGCGCTTGCGGCTCGTCCAAAAATGCTCGTGCTCGACGAACCGACAACCGCAGTCGATATCATGCGTCAAGAAGAGCTCTACGCATTTTTGCGCGATCTCCACACGAAGGCGGGAATGACGATCGTCGTTGTTTCGCACGATATTGATGCGTTATCCCACGAGGTGTCGCGCGTGATTTGCTTGAACCGCCACTTGGTGTGCCACGGCGCGCCGAGCGAGGTGATGAAACATGCGCATATCGAACACTATGGTCACTAACGAAACCTTTGCACGTGGCAAGGTTACTCGCGTGCTTAACACGTCGCCTTTGGGCGATGCCGGCGCCGACATCGGACTGCCGCGCCATCAGGAACTTGAGGTGCAGCTTCTTTCGGGTGAAGCGGCAGGCGCCACGATAACCGCTGCGGCCGACACGCTCGGAACGTCGCCGGAGTATCGTGTGGGCGATCGCATTGTCGTTTCAACGCTTCTTGGAGCCGACGAGACGAGCTACGTCGTTACCGATGCCTTTCGATTGCCCGACGTTGGCATCGTGCTTTTCTTTTTTGTTCTGCTCGCGGTTGCGCTCGGCCGCAAGCAGGGAGCGATGTCGCTTGTGGGTCTTGCGGTGAGCCTTGCGGTGTTGACGTTCGGCGTCGCGCCGTGGATTTTGTCGGGCGGCAGTCCGCTGCTTGCGAGCGTTGTCGGCGGCGTTGCGATCGCCGTTGTTTCTATTTGCATCGCACACGGTGTAAGCCGCCGCACGCTCATCGCACTCGGCGCAACGCTCCTGACGCTCGCGATCGCGGTCGGCCTTGCGGCCGCCGCCGTTGCCGTCATCGGGCTCACGGGAGCCGGAACCGAGGAAGCGGTGTACCTCAAACTCGGTGCAGGCGTGTCAATCAACCTTGCGGGGCTTCTCCTCGGTGGCATGATTATCGGCGTCCTTGGCGTGCTTGACGACGTAACGACAACGCAAGTCGCAAGCATTGAGGAGATCGCCAAAGCCGACCGCACGCTCGGTAGCCGCGAGCTTTACGTGCGCGGCCTTTCCGTTGGGCGTGAGCACATCGCCTCGCTCGTCAACACACTCGCGCTCGCCTATGCCGGCGCCGCGTTTCCGCTTTTCCTTCTCCTCATGATCCCTGGGGGCCCGCCGCTGTGGGTTGTCCTTAATAGCGAAGCGATCGTCGAGGAGGCGGCGCGCGCGCTTGTTGGCGGTGCGGCGCTCATGCTTGCGGTTCCCATTAGCACGCTCCTTGCCGCGCGCTTTTTTGCTCGGCGCTAATCTATGCTTGAAGCTTTTTCCTACGCGTTCATGCAGCGTGCGCTCGTGGCCGGCGCCATCGTCGCCGTCATCGCGCCGCTCCTCGGATCGTTCCTCATGGTGCGACGGTTCTCGCTTATCGCTGACACGCTTTCGCACGCCTCGCTTGCGGGCGTTGCCATTGGTGCGCTCCTCGGGCTGCAGCCCGTGCTCGCCGCCGCGCTCGTGGCCGGCATCGTCGCCTTGTCGCTCGAGTGGCTGCGCGCAAGCGGCCGTTTTCCTGGCGACGCGTTACTTGCGATGTTCTTGAGCGGTAGTCTGGCACTTGCAGTTGTCGTCATGAGCGCAACGGGAAACTACAATGCCGGACTCCTCGGCTACTTGTTCGGCAGCATCACCACCATTTCGTCCACTGACTTGTGGACGACGGGTGCGCTCGGCGTAGTGGTGTTCGCTGTCGTCGTCGTATTCTATCGCCGTCTATTTCTCATGGCGTTTGACGAGGACGTTGCTAAGGCTGCCGGGCTCAATGTGCGCGGCATCAATATGCTTATGGCCGTACTCACGGCCGCTACCGTGTCAGTGTCGATGCGCGTTGTCGGTGTTCTCCTTATTGGTGCGCTCATGGTGATCCCCATGCTCGCCGCGATACAGCTCGGCCGTGGCTTCCGCGCGACCATGATGATCGCCGTCGCCGTGTCGGTCGTGTCGGTTGCCGTCGGATTATTCGCGTCGTACGCGCTCGACATCGCCGCAGGGGGAGCGATTGTGCTGTGTTCGGTTGCGTTTTTCGTAATGTTCGCTATCATGCGGCGAGTATTATGAGCGATCCATATTTTGTCGTCGGCAATGCCATTCGCGAAGGGAAGGAATACAAGGATTGGTTCTTTGGGCAGTTCATGCCTGAATCTTCCCATCAACATTCGCGAGATCTCGAAGTAAAGTGGGGCGTTCACGCGAAGGGCGAAAAATGCACATCTTCGCATACGCCAAACGAGAAGATTACGACGATGACTATTCTTGTCCGAGGAAAGATTCAGGCAACGTTTGACGGGAAAACGTACTCACTCGAAAACGAAGGCGATTATCTCTTGTGGTCGCATAATTTGCCGCATACATCGGAAATGCTCGAAGATACGACGTGTATTACCATCCGTTGGCCCTCCATCCCGCCCCGCTAGCACAGTTTTAGTGGTGCACCGAAGCGATTCCTTGAAAGTTGTACATGAGCGGATGTGATGGTTCGATCGGATGTTGCATCGAATCGATTCGGAAACCAGCTTCGAGAACGAGTCGCTCGATGTTACGGTCGAGATGGCAGTTGCCTGTGAACATTTTTGTGAACGGCGTAACAATCTTTTGCATAAATTGAGTGGCAGCACGCGGTGAAACGCCGTGATCGATGAATACGAGCTTGCCGCCCGGACGTAAAACGCGTTTGATTTCTTGTAATACGGCGTTCGGGTTCTGAACGCTGCAAAGCGTCCACGTCGAGACGACGGTGTCGATAGATGCGTCAAGCAACGGAATTTTTTCGGCCGAACTTTGGATAAACGTAACCGGAAAAATCGAGGGTCCATATTGACGTCTGGCCTCTTCTACGAGCTTGTTGAGTGGTTCGAGTGCCGTGAGGGATTTGATGTTTCGATAGAATGGCAAGTTGAATCCTGGGCCGTATCCAATTTCGAGCACATCGCCGGCCGCATGACTGATCACCTCCTTACGAATAATTTTCAACTCGTCACTCCTCATGACAAATGTGAGAAGCCGCGGAAGAACGGCGCGTTGATACCAGCTCATAAATATAGACATTTTAACGATAGTTTGTATGACTGTAACATAAAAAGCCGCTGACGCTGTCAGCAGCTCTTCATGGCGGAAGGGGCGAGATTCGAACTCGCGAGAGCTTTCACTCTGCCGGTTTTCAAGACCGGTGCCTTCAACCGCTCGGCCACCCTTCCCAAATGACCCCGGGACGTGCCCAGGGCCATGTGGCGGAGAGGAGAGGATTCGAACCTCCGGTACCATTGCTGATACACAGGTTTAGCAAACCTGCGCCTTAAGCCAACTCGGCCACCTCTCCGTACAGGGAAAACGTATCCAAGTTTGCCGACTGCTGCGTTGCGGGTCCTGTCCGGCTTCGTCAACGCACATCTCGGTACGTCTCCTTGCCGTCCAC
>CAYZRQ010000017.1:8001-8858 GCA_964480895.1 uncultured Gammaproteobacteria bacterium
CATTCGACAAACTTAATACGTTTTCTTACGCGCGCGAACGTATCCAAGTTTGCCGACTGCGGCATTATCCCATTGCGCGCGGCGGTAGCGTACCCGATTCCGGCCGGAAGTTCAAGCCCGATTCTGCTATACTGAAGGCGTATGGCGAACGAACTCGAGGGCGAAACGACCGCACAGGAGGCCATGCCCGAAGGTGCTATTGACGTTGGGTCTGAAATTGCGAGCTGGGAAGCGTGGGAATTTCCGCCGTTCGAGCGCTCGCGGCGCTGGTATGTGCTGGCCGCGCTCCTGGCGTTGGGACTCCTGCTGTACGCGGTGTTCACTGCGAACTTTGTTTTTGGGCTCATCATTCTCATGTTCGCGGTCATCACCGTCATGCGCGACCTCAAAAAGCCCAAGCGCGTTCCCGTCATCATCACTACGAGCGGTTTGGTGTTTGGGAATGAGTTTCATGGGTTCGACGACATGCGCGATTTTTCAATCACGTATGAGCCGCCGGAGGTCAATGTGCTATATCTCACCTTCCGCAGTCGTTTTCAGCCAATGCTTTCCGTTGACCTCGACGGGATGAACCCCAACGACGTCCGTCGAACGCTTCTACCTTACGTCTACGAAAACCTTGAGCGCGAAGGAGAAAGTTTGACAGACGTCCTGCGAAGGGTGTACAAATTGTGACCATCGCGGTCAGTTGCAGACCGACAGCGATATCTGAAACTGGCTATAATTTTCATATGCTAGGCGACGCGAGGAGCGAAGCGAGGCGTAGGTAAATCCTACGGTGAGCGAGCACCGGAGCGGCAACAACGCAGCTGGAAATTATAGACGGTTTCAGTATGGGCGCCCGTAGCTCAGTTGGA
>CAYZRQ010000018.1:0-8342 GCA_964480895.1 uncultured Gammaproteobacteria bacterium
CGCGGGCGACAACGCGTTCCTCGTGCGTTGTGTCATTTTCCTCAAGCATGCCCCGAGTTTACCTTATTTATTGACCGACGCCCATTGTGTATGCTTGACTGTAGAGTCGTCCCATTGACGGCTCGTTCTTTCATCATCACTTGTTGGCTGTTGCCAAGAAGGAGCGCCATGTCGCCTGAAAAGCCTCGGAATCCTCCGAAGTCGCCGCTTGCCCCGGGAACTACTGGCGATTGGGACGTTCCCGACGTCGGCATCGATGTCGGAAGGTCGCTTCCGTCCGTTCCCCCCGAGCCGCACGAGCACCCTGCGGTGCGCGGCGGGGTCCACATCACCGAGCGCACGGTTACGCGGTTCTACCGCGGCCAGGACGTGCCGGAACGGCCGTCTCAGCCGGTGTTGCCGCCCCAGACGATCGTGCCCGAGGCGCTTGTCCCGGTGCCGTTCGAAGCACCGGAGCCGTCGTTACCCACGTCGATCACCGCGAGCGCCCTCGAACGCTTCAGCATCGAGTTCGAAAAGCCGTTTGCGCCTCCCACTCGCGATGAACTCGCCTGGGTGGAGACGCGGCGCCTCGGCTCAAACGTCGGCGTTGTCGAAGCCGCGGATCTCGGCCGTGTGCGCATCGCCTCACACATCGGTGTGCTCGTGCTGCCGTCGGTCTACGACCCCACGACCGGGAAGCGGACGGTGTACGTACGCGTCCGGTTCTTCCCGGATCCGGGCAAGGACTGGGAGCGCAAGCTCCGCGCCGAGAGTCGCAAGCGGCTGGGTCAGCTTGTATTCGCCGTGAAGACGGCGCTCATCGCGCTGCCGCAGCCGATCCCGCCCGGGTTTGTTGTACGGTTCGCCGGCGGCCAGCCGATGTCCGAGGCCGATGCGCGGATGAGCGGTTACCAGGTGTGGACGAAGGCCGAGCGCGCTCCGGTGCGCTGCGAGTACTCGCTCGAGTACTTGGACGCCATGCGCAGGGATGTCCTCGAGCGTTACCACTCCGTGCAGAATGGTTCGATCAAGGGCTGGTTCACGCGGGCGTGGTGGCGGTTGTGCAGCGATGCGCGCTGGGCGTCGTACCGCCTGGGCGAGGACTATGTGAAGAACCGGGTCAAGCATGAGGACTCGGCGTTGCGCCGGATCCTCGCGAGCGCGAAGCTCCGTGAGCCGCTCGAGCGGGCCGCTGCGCTTATGGCAACGCCCGTCGTACAAAGCCTCGTCTCGATGGTGTGGTTCGGCAATCGTTCCGACCTGCGCAAGCAGCTCGAGGCGCGTGGCATCTCCGTGGGCGACGAGCGCGGAACGCGGCTCGGCACCATGGTCGACGGGCCATCCGAGCTCTACGACGACGCTGACGATCCGCATAACCCGCGTTAGGGGGGCTACATCGTGGGGAGTCTGGCCGTTCGGCTGGACTCCCCATTTACTTGCTCGCTCGGCGTTCATGAGGCAGAATGTGGTTTATGCCGGGGTGACGGAATGGGAGACGTAGGGGACTTAAAATCCCCGGGCCGCAAGGCCGTGCGGGTTCGATCCCCGCCCCCGGTACCATTTTATGACTGAACGTTATCGCCAGTGTGTCGCCGTTATTGTTACTGACGGGCAAGGGAACATTTTGTTATGCGAACGTTCCGATAGGAAGTATTCCGGCAGCATCCAAACCGTCCAAGGTGGGATTGAGCCTGGCGAAACCCCGCGGGAGGCCGCGGCACGCGAACTTGGCGAAGAACTTGGGTTGCAACCCGATGCGTTCGTTTTTGTCGATGAACTTGATGCAACCTTTACGTACCGATGGAACGAGGAATACCTTGCGGCCGTGCACAGCGATTTTGTCGGACAAGAACAGCGTTTTTTCTTAGCGCAGGTCGCTCATGACGCGGTATTCGACCTTGAGCAGCATCACCGTGAATTTGCGCGTGTGATGTGGGGGACGGGAGCCGAATTGCTCAAGCGCTGTTGGGAGCGCAAGCGTCCGGGTTTTGCCGCGGCGCTCGCGGCGTTTGGGCTTATCGCGTCCGTGGAAGCGTAAGCGATGTCGGGATATCGTACGTTGCGAGCAGATCGGCTGAAGCGGCGGCGTCATGCGCCGTCGTTTGCTGTTGCGTTACTTGGACGGTAGAAAAGTCGAGCCTGATGTCGCCTGCAGTCAGCGTGACGCTGGCCACCATGCCTTGTTGTGTCGGGAGAGACCAATCCTGATCGAAAAGAAAATTTCCGAGCGAGTAGATGATGGGAATACCGTTGTATGTTTCAATCGATTGAATAACGTGAGGGTGCGCGCCAACGACAAGATCGGCGCCGGCGTCGACTAGGCGGTGCGCGGGTTCAACTTGTGCCGAGGTGTGCGGAACCGATTGATACTCCGGACCCCAGTGAGGGAATACGATGACGAAACGTCCGGCAGCGCGCTCTGCGGCAACAGCCGCTACGACGGGCTCGATGTTTTCGAGGATGGCGTGGTATCCGACGAATGACAAAGCGAAGCCATTCTGTTCGGTGCGCAAGACGTACGACGAGCTGTCGGCGGGGTCGCCGAAGGTGAGGATACCGAGCGCTTCGAGCGTTGCTCGGGTGAACGTCGTTGTTGCGTTGCCGAAGTCGTCACCATGATTATTGGCGAGCGACATGACGTCGAAACCGGCCGTTTTGAGGATGCCGGCGATGTCGGCAGTCGTGTCAAAGGCGAATGAGCCGGCAGGTTCGATTGTCGGTGTTTCGCGGATAGTGCCCTCGAAGTTGCCGACCGCGATATCGGCTGCAGCGATGACTTCATCAACATTGCCGAGCGGATAGTCGTTGCCCTCCTTGCCGATGCGCCATTCGACGCCGCGAGCGAGCATGATGTCGCCCGTAAACAGGAGCGTGAGGCGTGGCTCGGGTTCGGGCGTAGTGCGTTCGTCTTCCGGGGGAAGGGAGGCGGTCGCAGGCGCGGACGTCGATACGAGTACCGGCCGCAGCACGAGCACAGCCAAAAAGAGCGTGATGCCCGTCACGCAGGCGAGAAGGAGAAAGACGTTTGATCGTTGCATGGGGGCGCGAGCGTCGCTGTGGGCGCGTTGACGACTCTTCACACCGATGATACAGTATTCCCGCAATTGAGCGGATTACTTGCGGTTCGCAGCCTGTCGTCGAGCGTAGCGAGACGAAGGCGAGTGACGAACAAACGACAACGAGGGCGACTTAAGAAGCCCGAGTGATAGTTTGTTCGGGAAACGAGCACGCGGTAGTAGTTCAGTGGTAGAACGTCTCCTTGCCAAGGAGAAGGTCGCCGGTTCGATCCCGGTCTACCGCTCCAGAAAATCCTCCAGCTTTGGCTGGGGGATTTTCTGTAGTGTGGCATGGGAGAACCGACGACCTTCTCCTTCGCGCCGCCGGTTCGATTGACAAGTGAGCGAGTGCGGCGGAGAAACCGGACGGACATGCGGGATGCTGTAATGTCCGAACGGATTCGACGATGCCGAGCGAACGCAGTCTATATGGGTCGCGGACCCATATCCCGGTCTACCGCTCCAGAAAATCCTCCAGCTTTGGCTGGGGGATTTTCTGTCTTCTTTTCCAGTCGATCACGATTAGTGTCGAGCGAACTTGATGTTCAGTCTGGCGACGGAGCGTTCAAGGCGCTCGATCCGAGTTTCGTGGTTGTCGCGACTCGAAAGAAGTTCATCAACTTTCGTGAGCAGCACATTGGTCGTCATGGCAATGGTATCGATAAGATCTTCGAGGTGAATAAAACGTAATTCAACCTGCTCGAAACGTCGATCAACCTGCTCGAAACGTTCTTCTATAAAGGCGAATCGTTTTTCCATGAAAACGAAGAGCTCGGGAATTGTTTGCGGGACCGTTTGCATATGTCTTGAGTATAACAAGATGAGTGAAAGGGGCGGCGGAGGGTTATCCGCCGCCCATGCACACGTTATCCCATGGCCGACGCCTCGCGGACTGGATTCTTCCTAGCCCAGGCAATTCCTGAACTATTTCCGGCGCGATATTGCGTCTTGGCGATATCGATTGCGAATCCGAGGATCTCGTCGGCAATATCCTGCGGAAGATCATGTTTGCGCATAATCGCTTGATGGCTGTTTAGGAGCGTTTCGTACCAGCGATACTTTGGCGTGGCGAGGGTGGTCATACGGTTGTTGAGATAAGCGGTGATGAATAAGTAAGTTTGCGTTTGGCGAGCATGAAGGATGTCCCAAGTAGCCCAAGTGTCCCTGCGACGAGTGCGATGCCTCCCCACGGCGTTTTACCGCCGCTTGCGACGGTCGCCGCTGCGGATGGCATTGTTTCGTCGAACACGATATCGGCTGCTGATCGGAGGTCGATACTCACACTGCCGTTATCGCGACGCAGCACGCCCGTGACGGTTACGCCTGCCGCGCCCGGTGGGATTGCGCCGCCATTTTGGATGCCAATGCGCATGCTCGACGATCCAACGATGACGAGCAGCGTATTGCCGTCACGTCCGTCGGCCGTTCCCCCAAGTTTCACCAGTGTGCCGTGGAGGACGGCTTCGTCTGGCGTGTTCGTGAGGGATTGCGCCACCACTTCGGACGATCCGATGACGTCGATATCGTCGGCCGATGCAATTTTGACGCGCCGATTGCCGTGAGCCGTCGAGACGGCGCCACGGATGTTGAGCGTGTCGCCAACCGCGAGCGCGGGCCACGCGGCGTCGTGGAAGTAGAGCTCGAGGCCGTTGAGATAGGCGATTTGGTTGCCGAAGGTTCCGGGAAGCGCGACGAGCGTTCCGCTCACGATGACGACATCGCCGTCCGCAAGTTCCGCGACGGCCTCGGCGGATACGCGCCGCGGTGCTGCGCTTCCCGTGCTGCGCTTGGTTGACACCGACTTCGACGTTGTCGAGGCAATAACCGAGGTCGGCGCAGCTACGTACCCGATGCGATCAGCGGTTGCGGCGGCCGAAGCAGCCATAGTTCCATCAGCTTTGCGATAAGTGGCGCTGTCGTTGGGTGTGACGGTTTCCGAGGCTGGTGCGACCGATGGAGTTGCGGGTTCATAGACGATGGGGCTAATGGGTAAGGGTGTTGCGACTTCCGCAAATGCGTTTGCGGCTTCCGGAGTTGGTTGTCCGGTTGCTCGCCATACGCCATCGGCATCAACGCCGATGCTCTGATTACGTTTCGGCGCGGCAAGCTGGGGGACGCCATAGGCAACGATATCGATCGCGCTGCCGTTCGTATTGAGGAACGTGACGGTGTCGCCGTTATTGTTGAGTTTGCCTTTGGGCGACGAAACAAGCGCGAAGGCGTTCGGCGCCACACCGCCTTCGATCGCCGTTCTTGCGCCCGATGCGTCAACGAGGGCGCAACCGTTGAGACGGATTTCAGCGCTCGTCGGATTGTAGAGTTCGATCCATTCAGTGGCGCCGCTTGCGGGCGAAGACATGATTTCGTTGATTCGCACATCTCCTGTGCCGAGTGTGCACATCGGTTCTTCGACCGCCGGAACGGATGGCGCCGCTGTTGTTGCGGCCGGTGTTTCGTCAACGGGAAGATCGATGGCGTAAACGGCCGGCTCGGGTTCCTCGGCCGCCATCGGTTCCTCGGTGGGCGCATCGATGACAGGGGCCGTTGCCTCAATCGCCGTGTCGGGCGGCTGTTCCAATGTCGGTTCGACCGCGGGTTCGACGATGGGTTCTGCGACCGGATCGGCGACAGCCTCGGCGGCAATCTCATCCGCAACGACCGTAACGTCGGATTCGTTGACGATCGCTTCATCGATACTCACGTCGGGGACGATCTCGGCCGGAATCTCTTCGACGATCGCATCCGGAACCGTAGTGTCGAGAGGAGTCGGCTCGTCGACGATGGGATCGGCTGTCGCAAGAGGATCATCGTTGACGGCGGGCGTCGCTTCGAGCGGTGTGTTGTCCGGCGGAGCATCAGCGGCCGGCTCGATACCATCCTCGGTCGAACTCGGGTTCACGACGTCAACCACTACCGTCTGCACGACGCCCGGAGAGCCGAACTGGCTGTCGAGCAGATTGACGGAAATGCTAGCCGTCGACCACGAACGATCGCTGATGCTGCGCTCCATGGTGGCGAAGGCAGTGGAATCACCGAAGTCTGGTGATCCTGCATCGTGGATTTCGTCAACGACGAGACCATCAGGCATAGCGAGTACGACATCGAGCTTTGTATTGGGGATGCTTATTGCCGTGGTTACGAGATGGGGCGACACGGCAAGCGTTGTTTTTTCGTTGCCGAGTGCGTAGTTGGCGATAATGAGCACGCCGCCTGGGGCGATGGTGGTACCTTCGGCAAGGACGATTGCGGCATCGTTGCTGCCTACGCCGGTGAGAAACCATCCTCCAATGTCGATACTGCTTGATCCGACATTGGCAAGCTCAATCCATTCGTCGGCAGTCGATCGTGCTGATCCTGCCCACGCGATTTCCGAAATGACCACGGTCGATGATGCGAGTTCCGCACGGGCGGGTAGGCCTCGCACAAGGAACAATCCCAAGAGCAGTCCGAAGAACAGTCGTCGGGTGTCATACATAGGGTTGATTTGGTGAATAAGGATCGGGATCCCGTCAAACAAAACGCCCCACGTCCCGTGCGCGGTTGCGCAAGGGCGTGGGGAGTCTGTTTGTACATTCATTTCAACACGAAAAAATATCGTGTCAAGCGCAAAAATGTGGATAAGTATGCTCGAAACTCAGTTTCGAACATCAGATTCCAGGGACAGCGAATTGCAAAAGTCCGCAAAGAACGTACCATAGCGTGCACGGGCGAGTGGCGGAATTGGCATACGCGCATGCCTTAGGAGCATGTTCCGAAAGGATTGTGGGTTCGACCCCCACCTCGCCCACCAACATATTTCGTATGCGTGTCGTTCTTATTCACGGCTACAAAGGCGGTTCAGATAAAAACTTTTTCCCGTGGCTCGCGGCCGAGTTGCGCGATCGGCGTTTCGACGTCGTCATCCCCGAGTTGCCTGACCCCGAAAACCCCGATCGCGATGCCTGGACCAAGGCGGTGCTTGACGCTGCGGCGCCGATCGATGATCAGACGATCATCGTTGGCCACAGCCTTGGCGGCGCGACGGCATTACGATTTCTTGAAGCTGCGGAAGCGCGTTCAACACCGCACGCCATGGTGCTCATCGCCACGCCATGGATGATTCGCGATGAACGCTTCCGTGGATTCTTTTTGTCCGAGCTCGATTTCGAGGTGCTCATGTGGCGGGCGTCGAAATTTGCCGTCATCCACGCAAAAGATGATCCGGTCATTCCCATCGAGCATGGCCGTAAATATGCTGCCGCGTTGCACGCACGCTTTGTCGAAACCGAGTCCGGCGGACATTTTCAGCAGGCGGACGCGTATCCCGTCATCCTCGATACCATTGTTGCGCTTGCCGAGGAGCCTGTGGTGTACGCGCCGGGTGAAACGCTCGCGCATGAGTACGCTGATATTACCGTGTAGCCGCTCGTCCGTAGTAGGGACGATCGTCGCTTAGACGGACGTCCGAGCACGAAGAAGCCCCCGCCGCTTGGCGAGGGCTTTGACGATGGAGCGTATTAGCTGATCTGTGCGAGCTGCGTCCGCATTTGTGCGAGGCGCTGCTCATACGATGCGATCGCGGCCGGGTCGATGGGCAGTTTGCCGAGCACGCTGTTGCACGTCGGGCAATAGACGAAGTTCGGAAAATCCCGCGGGTCATACAGAGCGCGCATGGCCCGCACGATGCCCGGATCATCATCGGGGTTGCCGAGCGCCTCGGTGGCGAGCGACCCTTGGTGGCAGTGCGGGCACGTCGTCGGGATGCTCGGGATCTCGGTCGCCGTAGCGAGCACGGTGCGCCGCAGGTCGGCGAACGTCCGTCCCGCATCCCTGGCATCGTAGCGCAGGCCGCAGACGTTGCACGAGAGGAAGTCGAGCACGGGGCCGTCGCTGTGCGGCGTCCTGCCGAGCGCGTTCGGCCACAGGCCGATCGGCTCGAGGCGGCCGAGCACGCGGGGAAAGAAGTCCGACCTCGTTCGGGGGAGCAGCCGACCGATCTGACACACGGCACAAGTATCGAGAATGGAGCGCATGTAACCTCCGCGCACATGGTAGCAGATTGCATCTTGTGAGCAAAGATCGTAAAAGGCGAGGATTAGCCCTGAAAACAACGCAAGAACTTTCTTGACAGGTTTATTCGCATCCAGTACCATTTCGCGCACATCGGACGTTCACAACTGAATATCGACATCAAACAAACACGAACTGATGTGCACGACGTTTTGCGTCGTGGGCAATCAGTGAGTGGAGAGTATAAGGGTGTATAGGTGGATGGCTCGACAGAAATTGCTGTTGAAGGACGTAGCAGCCTGCGAAAAGCTTCGG
>CAYZRQ010000019.1:0-8289 GCA_964480895.1 uncultured Gammaproteobacteria bacterium
TCATAGGCCGTGGCGTGGCACAAAATGACTCCCCATGAGCGTACAGCCTACGCCTGGGGGGAGCTTTTTGTTATTACCATCATGGATTCCCACTTTCGCCCCGCTCAGCGGGGCTTTCGTGGGAATGACAGAAAAGAGATCGCGTCGGCCTTATATTTGTTCGCTTGAGTCAAGAACGATATACTGGGCGTTATGCGCAAGCAGATCACCGAAAACCATTTCTACCGCTACCTCAAGTGCCCCTCGTGGATTGCGCACGAGGCGCGGACGGCGAACGCGCAAGACGCCTTACGGTCGCGCGTTCAGGCCGATGGACTTCTTCCCGAACATCATCGGGAATTGTTGAAGTCGCGCAACATTGTCGAAGTGACGGATGAGGATTTGGACGATGCCGCGGTCAAAACCGTCGAACTCATGAAGGCCGGCGTGTCGTCGATTTATGGCGGCGTGCTCATGCATGGCCACTGGGTTGGCCGTCCCGACTTGCTCGAGCGCGTGCAAGGCCGTTCGCGATTTGGCGATTACTATTACGTTGCGTGCGATATCAAGCGTTCGCGCCATCTGAAGGACGAGTTCCGCATGCAAGGCTGCTTCTATGCGGAGCTTCTCGAGCTCATCCAAGGCGCGAAACCGCGTCAGGGTTACGTTATGCGTCCCGACGGCGGCGTTGAGGCGTATCTCGTCGAAGAATTTGAGACGAAATACCGCCTCACGCTCGACGGCATCGAGCGCATCCTCGAAGGCCAGGACGAGCCGCACTTCCTCACGTCGGATTGCAAACAATCGCCGTGGTTCCACGAATGCCAGCGTGAGGCCGTTGCATGCGACGATCTGTCGCGCCTCAATCGCATCTGGCGCAGCGAAGCCGCGGTACTCGCCGGGGCGGGCGTTACCACGGTTACGCAGCTCGCCGCGTCGCACCCCGATCTCCTCGCGCGCCAAGCGCCGGGCATTGCGGCGGAACGCCTCGCGTTCCTCGTCGAACAAGCCAAGGCGCTCGTCGATGGCCGCGTCATCCGCTTGGGGCGCCTCGACGTGCCCGCGAGCGGCGACGCGCTTGTTATTGACGTGGAAGCCGACCCGCTGCGCGACGTCGCATATCTTTTTGGTGTGCTCGATGTGCACGGCACGAGCGCCGAGTTCCACCCGTTTCTCGCAGAGTCACCCGACGGCGAGCGCGCGGCGTGGGAAGCGTTCGTCGCGTTTGTGCAAGGATTTCCCGGCGTGCCCATCTATCATTACGGCTGGTACGAGATTGACGTCTTTCGTACGATGACGGAAAAATACGGTGCGCCCGACGGATTCTTGTCCGACGTCGAAGAACGCAGCATCGATCTGCTTATCCGTTTGCGCGAAAGCGTTATTTTTCCGCTGTCGTTTTATTCGCTTAAAGACATTGCGCAGTACTTGGGTTTCCGCTGGCGCCACGACGACGCGTCCGGACTCAATTCAATTCTGTGGTACGAGGAATGGTTGCGCACGGGCAATCGCGAGGCGCTTGACGACATTATTCGTTATAACGAAGACGACGTCCGCGCAACGTGGCACGTCCGCGAATGGGCCGTAAAAAACGCCGTATGACAAAAGCGCGAAAACCTCAAACCTACCAGCCGTGGCACGGATGGCTCCTGCTCGTCGTCGTTGCCGTCGCACTCGTGCTTGCGCTTGTCGATGGCGTGCGTTCGTGGCTTGGTCCCGATGTTCCCACGTCAAATGTCCCTGAAGTGATGTACGAAGAGGTGCAGGAGATTGGTGACGAAACGCTGGCGCTCGCGCCCGAACTGACACCTGTTGTCAGTCCCGAATCCGATCCGGAACCCGAACCGGTCGCGCCGGTGCGCACGAGCTTCAACCTCGCGCTCCCGTGGCTTTCGCAAGCGCCGTTTGGCGTGTGGGACGCTATGCACGAGGAAACGTGCGAAGAGGCATCGTTCGTCATGGTTGCGGCGTATTACGGCGGCGTGCAAGGCGACATCGATCCCGCTGACGGCGACGCGCAGCTGTTCGACCTCGTCGCCTACGAAGAGGCGAACGGCTACGACGTCAGCATGACCGCGGCCGAGTCGGCCGAGGTCGTTGCGGGATTTTATCCCGGGTTTGCTGCGGCTGTGGTGAGCGACCCGACGATCGCGGAACTTAAAGCGTTCATCGACGCCGGAACACCGGTCATCGTGCCGGCCGCCGGCCGCGAACTCGGCAATCCGTTTTTCACCGGCGAGGGTCCCGTCTACCACATGCTCGTCTTGCGCGGCTACACGGAAACGACGTTCATCACGAACGATCCGGGTACGCGCCAGGGCAAGAATTACACGTACGACATCGACGTGTTTATGGACGCTATCGGCGATTGGGAAGGACATAGCCCCGCGAACGGCCCGAAGCGCGTCATCGTTATGACACCGCTATGACCAAGGCCGTTGTTTCGGTCGCCGATTACCTGTCGCTCATCAACCACGCGCTGCGTACCATTCCAAGCGAGGGCGCGGTGATCGAGGGTGAAATCGTTGACTTCAAAATTTCGCAAGGCAAGTGGGTAATGTTTGATTTGAAGGACGAAAAAGCCGAGGCAAAAATCTGCTGCTTCATGACAACGTTCCAGCTGAACGTGCCGCTTGCGTCGGGCGCTCGCGTGCACGTGTCGGGCTACCCCAAGGTCGCGGAGAAATGGGGAAAACTTTCGTTCAACGTCCAAACGGTCGAGCTTGTGGGTGAAGGCGCGCTTGGGAAAGCCTACGCGGCGCTCAAGGCGAAGCTTGCCGACGAGGGATTGTTTGATGCGGCGCGCAAACGCCCAATGCCGCGCTTCCCGCGGCGCATCGGGCTCATCACGTCGGGCGAGGCTGCGGCGTACGGCGATTTTTTGCGCATCCTCGGTAACCGTTGGAGCGGTGTCACGGTGCTCCACGCGCCAGTGCACGTCCAAGGTCAGTACGCCGTGGGGGAGATCCTTGCCGCGTTTGCGCAGTTTGACGCCATGGCGCTCGACGAGCGGCCTGACGTGATTGTGCTCACGCGTGGCGGCGGCGCACTTGAAGACTTGCATGCATTCAACGACGAGGCCGTTGCGCGCGCCGTGTTCCGTTCGCGTGTTCCCGTTGTCGTCGGCGTTGGGCATGAGCGCGATGAGTCGCTGTGCGACTTCGTGGCCGACGTGCGCGCGTCAACGCCGAGTAACGCCGCCGAGCGCGTCGTGCCTGATCGGCGCGAAATGCTGCGCACGCTTGCCTACGCCGCCGAGCGCATGGCCAGTCGCTTGGAACACGACCTCGCGCGGCGCGCAAGCATCGTCGAACGAACGGTCAGCGTTTTTGACCGCATCGTCGCTCAAACGCTCCGTCGTGTGAATGAGCTCGAGCGTGTGCTCGCAGGCCTCGATCCGGCGCGCGTATTGTCGCGCGGCTACGCCATCGTTCGTAGCGGCGGCCGTATCGTCAAACGCCCATTCGACGTGCCCTCCGGCAGCGTGCTCGCAATTGCGCTTGCGCAAGGGACGCTCGACGCCGTGGTGACACCATGCGCCAGCCAAGATAAACTTTTGTAATATGGCAAAGAAGCAATCGTTCGCCGACGCCTTCGCCGAGCTCGAGGCCATTACCGAGTGGTTCGAGACGCAAGATATCGATCTTGACGAAGGGCTGAAAAAATTCGAGCGCGGCCTTGTACTCGCCAATGAGCTCAAGACTAAGCTCGCCGCTATCGAGAATACCGTCATCACGCTCAAAAAACACTATGAAACTCCTGCTTCGCTGGATACTTAACGCACTCGTGCTGCTCGTACTCACGAAGTTTGTCGACGGGTTTGTGGTCGAGTCGGTGTATGCCGCGCTCGTTGCCGCGCTCGTGCTCGGCCTTTTGAACGCCGTCATTCGTCCGGTGCTCATTGTCCTCACGCTTCCCGTAACGCTCGTAACGCTCGGGCTGTTCACGTTTGTCATCAATGGCCTGTTGGTGTGGTTCATGAGTACGTTCGTCAAAGGCGTCGAGGTCGACGGTTTTTTGCCCGCACTGTTCGTGGCCATTGTGCTGTGGGCGGTTTCTACGTTGACGAGCTGGTTTTTGCGAGAGGTTGATCGCTAGGAATCCATCTGCTAGGGTGGGTTTCCTATGACGAAACCCAAGCTTCTTGGCGGGATTCTTGCCGCCGTGGTCCTGGTTGGCGGAGGATTTGCGTGGTGGATGGTGTCAAAGACGCCCGATGCGGCGTTTTCGACCGATACCGTGAAGCGCGGCGATGTGGTGAAAACGGTTGACGCGTCGGGCAGTGTCCAGCGCGGCGATGCGTTAACGCTCGCGTTTGGTGCGTCGGGCGCGGTTGAGAGTGTCACAGTTGTGCCGGGCGGCCGCGTGGCCGCCGGTACGACGATCGCGAAGCTTGACGACGACGAGTTCGAGGCCGCGGTTGCGGGCGCACAGGCTGCAGTTCGTGCGGCCGAGGCTGCCGAGCGCATGGTCTCCGGCGGTTCGAACGACGTACGCGCGAGCGCCGCTGCCGCAGTGAACCAGGCGCGCGCCGCCCATCAAGCGGCGATGTTGCGTTTACGATCGACGCGGCTCGTCATTCCCGTTGACGCCATCATCACCGGCGTGTTTATGAGCCCGGGCGAATTCGTTGCCGCCGGTATGCCGGCCGTCACCGTTGAAACGGACGTTGCGGCGTTTGACGTAACGCTCGCCGTGTCGGAAAGCGATATTGCGCAGGTTGACGTTGGCCAAGCGGTTGACGTCGGCGTAGACGCGATCGACGCGGTGATCGCGGGTGTTGTTACTGCGGTCTATCCGGCGGGCACTCTCATCGAGGGTGCACCGATGTTTACCGTTATCGTGGCGATTGAAGCAGCGAAGGGTGTCGATATCCCCGAGGATTTGCGCTCGGCCATGACTGCCGACGCGGCAATCGTCATCGAGATGCAAGCGCAGGCGCTTTATGTGCCGCGTCGTGCCGTTGTGACGCGCGATGGGAAGACATTCGTGCGCGTTGTCGACAACCGTGCGGAAAGCGGTTACGTCGAACGTGAAGTCGAGCTTGGTTTGTACGGCGACGACAGCCGCGTTGTCGTTGTATCTGGATTGTCGGAAGACGAAGAGATCGTAACGCGAGTTGGGGAATAGCATGCATCTTATCGACGCACACAGCCTCACGAAAGACTACCGCAATGGCGATGTCGTGACGCCCGTTCTTCGCGGTGTTGATCTTGCGATTGATGCGGGGGAGTTCGTCGCCCTCATGGGCCCGTCGGGAAGCGGAAAGTCGACGCTCATGCATATCCTCGGGTTTCTTGATCGTGCGACAGCCGGCACGTATGCGTTTAACGGTACTGACGTTTTGTCGCTTACCGACGACGAGCGTGCACGCCATCGTCGTGTCGATGTTGGGTTCGTCTTCCAAGCTTTTCATTTGCTACCGCGTTTGACAGCGCTCGAGAACGTCATGCTGCCACTCGCGTACGCCGACGTTCCCGCAAGCGAACGCCGGGAGCGCGCCAAACATGCGCTCGCATCGGTGGGACTTACCGAGCGCGAAAACTACATGCCCGGCCAGCTCTCGGGCGGACAAAAGCAGCGCGTTGCCATCGCTCGCGCGCTTGTCGTCAACCCCAAGGTGCTGTTTGCCGACGAGCCTACCGGCAACCTTGACTCGGCATCGAGCCGCCATGTGCTCGAACTCTTGCGCGATCTCAATGCGAAGGGGCGCACGATCGTCATGGTGACGCACGAACCCGAAGCTGCCGCGCACGCGGAGCGCATCGTTCGTTTGCGTGATGGAAACGTGATCTCCGAATATGCGCCTCGCTGATCTCCTCGTCGCCTCAACCGAAACGCTTCGCCGCAACCGCTCGCGATCGGCGCTTACCGTGCTCGGTATTGTTATCGGCATCGCCGCGGTTATCGTCATGCTTTCCGTTGGCCGCAGCGCCGAGGGTTACATTTTGGGTCAGGTCGCCGACCTCGGTGCTGATCAAATTTTCATCGAACCCGCGCACGGCGATCAAGCCGGCGGACCGCCGTCGCCGTTCGTCGACCAAACCATCACGCTTAACGATGCCGAGGCGCTGCGTTCGAGCGATGCATTTTCAGTTGTTTCGTCAACGATCATGATGACGACGGGCGTCGTTACCGACGAGGCCGGAACGTTTGCGCACGTCATGGGCGTTGAGGAATTCGAATTGCAGGCGTTTCCGGCCGAGGTTGCGGCCGGTCGGTTTCTCGACGAGGCCGATGTCGACGGCGCGGCGCGCGTTATCGTGCTCGGAGTTGAGATTGCTGGCGAGCTGTTCGGCGACGTTGATCCCGTTGGCGAGCGCGTAACCGTGAAGGGGACGCGTTTTCGCGTGATCGGCGTTATGGAGCCGCGCGGTACGTTGTTTTTCCAAAATCTTGACCGCACGCTCTATATGCCGATTTCGACGATGCAACACCAGGTGATGAACGTTGATTACGTCAATTATGTTACGCTGCGTGCCGCGATTGACGTTGACGACGCCATGCTTGAGGCAAAAGAAATCCTCCGCGAGCAGCACGACATCAATAACCCCGACGGTGATGCGTCGAAGGACGATTTTTTCATTTCGAGTCGCGAGGACGCGGTGGCGATTATCGGCGGCATTGGCACGGTGCTCTCGGTGCTGCTCGCGGCGATCGCGTCGATCTCACTTATCGTCGGCGGCATCGGGATCATGAACATCATGCTCGTGTCGGTGACGGAACGGACGCGCGAAATCGGGCTGCGTAAGGCGATCGGTGCCACGGCGCGCGATATTGCGACGCAATTTCTCGTTGAGGCTGTACTTCTGACGCTTGCCGGCGGCGTGCTCGGCGTTATGCTCGGCGTTGGCGTGGCGTTTGGTACGGGGCTCGTGGCCGCGCAATTTATTGACGGGTGGAAGGCGGTTGTGCCGCTTGGCGGGATTGTGCTTGCGGTTTCGGTATCGGGCGTTGTCGGTATCGTATTCGGGCTGTATCCCGCCCGCCGCGCCGCCGCGCTCGATCCGATCGACGCCTTGAGATACGAATAACAAAGCCCGCACCTTCACGAAGAAGATGCGGGGAAGGGTCACGATGCGCCGCTCATTTCGCGGTCGGCCTCGGTGAAGAGGTCGTTCGTTGCGAAGAGCGCGAAGATGAACGCGGTGTTCTCGTCGGCACCGACCGCGCGGCGGTAGGCGTCGATGCGCGCCACAAGGACGCGGAAATTGGCGCGGCGCACCATGCTCGGATCGCCGTCCCCCGAGAGCGGGGCGAGGCACGCAGCTGTCGCGTCGAGCACGTCGAGGAGCGGCTGATGTGAAGATGGTCGAATCCGCTCGATCTCGGCGAGCAGCTCCTCGTAGTTCTCGGGGGAGTTGATGTCACGAGCCTTGACGATGGTCGCGACGAGCTGGGGGGCAAAGATCATGGGAATCTCCTGGCTGGGTTTTCATCATAGACACGTTGGCGGCATTTCGTCAAAGCAAACGCCGCCACCCCGGAGGATGGCGACGAAAGGCTAGGTGATGGTGAGGTAGAGGAGCGACGCGCCGCAGATGGCGATCACGGTCGCGAAGGCGACGAGGAACCAGATCCCGTCGTCGACGACTACCGCCTCGTCCTCTTGCTTGGTGGGGAGCGGTTCCCGTCGGTACGGGTTGAACGTCGCCTTGGGCGGCGCGCGGAACGGATTGTACTTGCGCACAGTTGCCTCCAGTGTTACAGGCCCGCGCAGTTCACCTCGGAGGTGGGGATAACTGACAACTGTTGTCAGTTATCCACAGTCCGTCTTGGAAGATGAACTCTGCGGGCCCCTGCAGTACATGCTTGCGCATGACTGCAGGGTAACGAACGTGTGTGTCTACGCGACGATTCGCTCGGCGAGCAGGACGCGGCGGTACTTGCGCACCATCACTTCCGTTGCGCGGAACTTGCGCTCGCGATCGATCCAGTACTGCTTCACCGGTTTGTTGCCGTGCCGGTAGCTGCAGCGCCAGTCGCGCAGGTCTTGGAGGGTGCGGCTTTCCCGCCCCCACCACCACGGCTTCTTGCCACCGATTTCGTCGTCCTCCCCAACGGGGAAGTTGACGTTCTCGTACACGAAGGCGTTCAGGAGCGTGAGGTCGACGATCGCGCGCACCTCGGTCGGCGTGAGGTAGTCCCAGCGGTTGGCGACGATGCGGGCGGTGTCCTTGCGGTACTGCCCGATGCCGATGCGTCCGTTCCACGCGATCGCTGCCTCGAGGGCGACGAGCACGCGGCCGTGGACGTAGCGCCATTCTTCCTCGCGCTCGAGGTCGTCGAGCGTCGGCTCGTCGATCTCGT
>CAYZRQ010000020.1:0-727 GCA_964480895.1 uncultured Gammaproteobacteria bacterium
CCGCCGCCATCAGCCGATGA
The DNA here is from genome assembly GCA_964480895.1 of uncultured Gammaproteobacteria bacterium. GTDB lineage: Bacteria > Patescibacteriota > Patescibacteriia > UBA9934 > UBA9934 > CAIKHN01. The sequence continues at coordinate 21 of CAYZRQ010000020.1, forward strand.
TAGCCGCCGACGAGTTCGGCGAGTTTGTCGGCATAGCCCACGCAGATGAGCATGACGACGAGAAGCGCAGCAGAGATGTTCAACGCGTTCTGTCGATCTCTTGGCTCGCCTTGGAACAAAGACGGAAATCGCATGTTCTCCTCCTCGACCTTTCGGCCGGCACTGGTCCCGAGACGATCTCGGGACAAGAAGCCGGACGGCCAGAAGATCGTTACCTCACCGAGCGACCCCGCCGGGTGGATTATCGACGTGCGGCTGCGCTTGCTCCGTTCCTTGGCCCGGGGGCGATGCCTTGGCATGCGCAAAGACGAAGAAGGTGAACAGCCCGATGCCGGTACCGAACACCACCATGATGGCGAATGCATCCGCGGCTCCTGCGATGCCCATGCCGATGAACAGCGAGGACAAAACGATCGTCGCACAGATGACGAGAAGACGCTTGGTAACCATGGCATGCTCCACCGACGAAGGGATGTTGCTTCGTCGGCCGGCACGAGGCGCGAACCGGGTAGCTTTTTCGACAGGTGTCGAAATTCCTACCCGCTCACGCCACGACGCCGGACAGGTGTCGAATTGTTCCTACTAGTTCCGCATGAGCCCAAGCACGACCATGATGACGATGAAGATCAGCGAGAAGACGTAGAGAATGGTCATCGCGCACGCCTGCTTTCGCGGCGCAGGCGCTCCGCCACCGTCATGGTTCGACG
>CAYZRQ010000020.1:737-8030 GCA_964480895.1 uncultured Gammaproteobacteria bacterium
TCGTAGACATGCTTCTTCCCCCATTCGTTCGCGGCGAAGTCGGCAGCGAAGAGCCTGACGAGCACGGTGTTGCCCTCGTGCAACAGCCGATGCTGCTTGTCGAGCCCGATAGTCGTATGCCGCCGTTTCTTGTCATTGCCGCGCCAACTGACGTCGGCCATCCACCGCTTCTCGGTCAGCCTGAACTCGACGCCGCACATGGTGACAACCGCCCCCTTCGGAACGGGAACGACTTGGGTATCAAGCTTCGCCCCTCCACGGCCGCGCACGAAGGCGCAGACGGTTTTCGCCGGCACCATGATGAGCGCGATCTGCACCGTGTGGCGCGCGTAGGGGTCACTTGCCATCTCCTTCTGCTTCTGCCGCAACATACTGCCTCCTCGACCGATCCATTCGGCCGGCACTGGTCACCTCGTACGAGGACGAGATGACAAGAAGCCGGACGTGCGATTCATGATTGCACAACGCACCACATCATCATGATGATGAAACCACCCATAAACATTCCGAATGCCAAGCCGTACGTATTCCAAAGGACCTGAGTCCAATGTCCGTTGAGCATTTCAAGAAACCACGCAAAGGCAAACGACATGACGCCAATGGCTGTAAAGACGAGCGCGGCGCACAAGCCGACGAGAAGCAACGCCTTTCTAAGCAAGATCTGCAAGCTCGTTGAGAGCATCGGACGTGATGAGAGCGAAGCAGCTAAACATCACGCCCATCACCGTCATACCCACCACGGCGAGAGCGAACTCGCCATCGAGCAGCACGTTCCACGTCGCCACACCAAACCCCGGCGTAATCACGACGAGCAAATCAATAGCGAAGAAACGAGCCGTCATGACCAAACACACCTTCAGCATCGTAGCCCCCTTTCGTCCCTTCTCTGTGGAGAAGAAACCGACACCGGTCACCTCGTATGCGAACGAGATGACAAGAAGCCGGACGGACGAATGGCCCATGATACGCAGCTTTTCGGCTGAAAGTCAATGTTTTACTCTCTTGCCGCGGACAGAGTAGGGACGATCGTCCCTACTTTGTCCTACTCGGTTATACTAGCCCATATGACCGCATTCGCCCTGCTCTTTACGCTTGCCGCCATCGGCCTTGCGGAAACGAGCTACCTCATCCGAAAGCGCCGCGCTGGCCAGCACGCCGTGTGCGTTATTGGCAATGGTTGTGGCGCCGTGCTCGAAAGCGCATACCGACGAACGCTCGGCGTATACAACGACGTCCTCGGGTTCGTCTTTTACGCCGCGATGATGCTCGTGACCGCGCTCGCCGTCACTCGCGCCTTCCCGACAGCATCGGGATTGGAGCTTGCGCTCATCACGCGAGCCATGCTCCTCGCGGCCGTCCTCATGACGTTGCGCTTCGTCTACTTGCAATGGCGCGTCATCAAGACCTGGTGTTTCTGGTGCCTCATGTCCGCGGCAACCATAGGGCTCATGGTCCTCGTCATCATTATCTAACCTATGAATAACGGCACCTACCACATCCTTCGCGTCGGCATGGGCATCACGTTTCTTTGGATCGGTATTCTCATTTTCCGCTCGCCCGAAACATGGGGCGGCATGCTCGCGCCGTGGGCGTATAACTTACTTCCCGTGCCTATTGAACAGGCCATGATGAGTACGGCGATACTCGACGTTATCGTCGGCCTCCTTTTGATTGTTGACGTGGCAACGTGGGCGGCGGCCTTCGTTGGAAGCATTCATCTCGTCATCGTGCTCGCGACCGTCGGCATCGACGACATCACCGTGCGCGACATCGGACTCCTCACCGGCTGCATCGCAATCATGTGGAACGCACTACCGGAAAAATTCCGCGCTAAATTTGTTTAGACGGCAACGGATGAGAGAACGCCTTCGTACACCATAACGCCGTCCTGATACACCGTCATGCCGCGTCGCGAAATCTCGCGCAGAAATTCGTCGCACGGCACCACCGGTCCGGGTGCGTAGCTCCCGCGCGCCGAAATGCGGCCGTCGAGCACCATCTGCGCCATGATGCTGCACGGCATCCCCGTGTCGATGTTACAACCGGCATCACGCCACCCAGGCAGCGTCGGCACAATGCACTCCATGAGTATCGATCGCGGTTCTCCCGATTCAACGCGCCCTGAAATCGACACCCACAAATTTTCTGTTTCTTCGTAACCGTTCGGGCGCACAAGACGCGCAAGCGTTTGAGCGACAACATCGATCGGACGCACGTCAACGCCATCGACCGAAACCGGCGTCTTGCTACCCAAACCGAGCTTAGTGAGCGAGAAGAGCACATTAAGCGAATGGTCGGGAAATCCGGCGTAGAACCGCACGTTTTGCACACCGTTCTTTTTGTAATACATCTCAAACGTGTACGTTTCGGGATGGCGGACGATAAAACATCGCTGCTTGCCGATTGCGCGAAACTCGCGCGTGGTCTCGGTCTCGGTCGGCACGCGCTCAACCCACTTCCCGTCCTCAATAGCCGGCGCAGGATCAGTGAGTTCCTCGACGATGCTTTCCATGGAAAACGGTACGACGAACGCTTTGATGTTGGAGTCCCACGCAAATCCCGCCTCGATCGTCTCGATGTGCGAGAGCTGCTCGGCCGCGTGCGCGAGCAAAATGTTGTTGATGCCGGGCGTTGAGCCGCAACCGGTAATGGCGACGAGATCCCTGTTCGCGAACGCGTCGTGCATGGCGATCTGGTCTTTCGTCATCGGAATATCGCTTCCCAAATCGAGAACGTGCACTCCGGCCTCAAGACACGCTTGGTAGACTTGAATATTCCAATCGCCCTCGGCGCAATTGACGACGACGCGCGCGCCGCTCGATTGAATGAGCGCAAGCGTCGTTTTAGTGTCGCGCAAATCAATTTTTGTGAACCGCGTTCCCAAAAACGTATTGAGATTTTTCTTTGAACCCTCCTCGGACAAATCTGCGAGGTGACAACGGAAACCGTGCTCGAGCAGGTCGCGCGTGACGATGCGGCCTTGCATGCCGCCGCTGCCAAGAATGAGAAAATCGATTGTCCGTCGAGCCATAGTGGAGTGGTTCGCTTTTCTTGCGTCGCATTGTAGCACCCATACAAAAGCGTGCGGCGATTTTTCCCCACCGTTCACCCTCGGCGCTCCGTGCTTCAGCCGCGCGTCTGCTTCGACCGTTCGATTGCGCGACCTTGGCGTAATGCTTTCGCCCACGCTCGTCCGCGGCTCGCCGCGTCGCCGGCCGTGTACGCGTAGCACTTCCCCACCTCGCCAAAGCGGTAGCACGGCTTCCCATTTTTCGTGGCGCGCATAAGCGGCATATACTTCTATAATACCTTGCGCAAATATGTTCCCGTGTGCGACTTCGGATTGCGTGCCACATCTTCAGGCGTGCCGGTGGCAACAACGCTACCACCGAGGTCGCCGCCTTCGGGTCCGAGATCGATGACGTAGTCCGCAGTCTTGATGACGTCCAAATTATGCTCAATAACAACCATGGTGTTGCCCAAATCAACAAGACGATGCAGCACCGCAAGCAGCTGCTTCACGTCGTCAAAATGCAGCCCAGTGGTGGGTTCGTCAAGCAGATACAACGTCTTTCCCGTCTGCCGCTTCGCCAGTTCCGCCGCGAGCTTCACGCGCTGCGCCTCGCCGCCCGACAGCGTCGTTGCGCTCTGCCCAAGCGTGACGTACGACAAGCCGACTTCGTTGAGCGCTTTCAATTTGTCTTTGATGTCGGGAATGTCTTTGAAAAACGCGAACGCTTCTTCCACCGTCATCTCGAGGATCTGCGAAATCGTCTTGTCCTTGAACGTCACCTCGAGCGTTTCGCGATTGAAGCGTTTGCCCTTGCACACTTCGCACGTCACGTACACCGTCGGCAAAAAGTGCATCTCGATCTCGATAACGCCATGGCCTTCGCAGTGTTCGCACCGCCCGCCGGGCACGTTGAAACTGAAGCGCCCGGGCTTGTAGCCGCGAAATCGCGCCTCTTCAGTCGCAGCGAACACATCGCGCACCGGTCCCCATGCGCCGGTGTACGTTGCGGGGTTGCTGCGCGACGTGCGGCCGATCGGCGACTGGTCGATGAGAATCGCTTTGTCGACGTATTCGACGCCGAGCACGGCTTTATGCGCACCGGGCAAATCTTTTCCACCGTAAAGTTTTTTTGCGACGGCCTTATACATCGTGTCGTATGCGAGCGTTGATTTTCCCGACCCCGATACGCCGGTAATGCACACAAACCGTCGCAGCGGGATGTCGACATCGACGTTGCGCAAATTATTTTCGACGGCGCCGCGGATTTTGATCGCGCCCGCGTCTTTGGTTCGCCGCTTTGCGGGAACTTCGATACTCACCTCGCCGCGCAAATACGCGCCTGTCCGCGACTTCGCGTTCGCAAACACCGCAGGTGTCGCGCCATAAGCGACAACGTGCCCGCCGTGCTTGCCCGCACCCGGACCTATTTCGATCATGTAGTCCGAGCGGCGAATGGTGTCTTCATCGTGTTCGACGACAATGACGGTGTTCCCAAGGTCGCGGAGTTGCTCGAGTGTACGAATCAACCGCTCATTGTCGCGTTGGTGAAGTCCGATCGTCGGCTCATCGAGAACATACAGCGCACCCACAAGCCCCGAACCGATCTGCGACGCCAAACGGATGCGCTGCGCCTCGCCGCCCGACAGCGTTCCGGCCGCGCGGTTGAGCGTGAGATAGTGCAGCCCGACGTTCAACATGAACGTCAACCGGCTATCGATCTCTTTGAGAATCGCGCCGGCGATTTCTCGTTCGCGCGTGTTCCACGTGGCGTCGTGCAAAAAGGCTAACGCCTTGTCGACGGAAAGCGCGGTCACGTCAACGATCGACTTGCCGCCAACAAAAACGTGCAACGCTTCCGGTCGCAACCGCGCTCCGTGGCACAAAGTACAAATCTCGTCGGAAAAAACATCCACCGTGCCAAGGCCCCCGCACGCGCTACACGCACCGTACGGACTATTGAACGAGAACAGGCGCGGCTCGATGTCGGGAAACGAAAAACCGTCGTCGGGGCAGCTGAACTTCGACGATAGCATGCGTTGTGTTCCATCAGGTTTGACGACAACGGCGAAGTCGTCGCCGTGTTTGAGCGCGGATTCAAGCGCCTCGGAAAGACGCTGGCGCGAATCCTTCGATGCGTTAACGAGCATCGATGCAGGAATGACGTCAACGACAGCTTCGATCGTGTGCTGTTTGTAGCGCGACAGCGTGATCTTCTCGCTCAAACGGTGCATCTTGCCGTCAATCCGCACTTTGGCGAACCCACTGTTGTAAAGATCGTAGAGCAGTTGATAGTACTCACCTTTCCGGCCGCGCACAACCGGCGCGAGCACGGTGACCTCTTTCCCGTTCGACATTCGACTTTCGACATTCGACACATCCGCAAGGACAATATCCGCCATTTCATCGACCGTTAGCTTTTCGATCTTCCGCCCGCACGTCGGACAATGCGGCACGCCAACGCGGGCGTAGAGCACGCGCAAGTAATCGTAAATCTCGGTGATCGTCGCAATGGTCGAGCGCGGGTTGCGGCCGTGCGCTTTTTGGTCGATGGAAATCGCCGGCGACAGTCCCGTGATCTCGTCAACATCGGGTTTTTGCATCTGCCCCAAAAATTGCCGCGCATACGCCGACAACGATTCGATGTAGCGTCGCTGCCCTTCCGCAAAAATCGTGTCAAACGCCAAACTCGACTTTCCCGAACCGGAAAGGCCGGTGATCGTCACAAGCTTGTTGCGCGGCACCTCGACGGTGATGTTTTTGAGATTGTGCTGCCGCGCGCCTTTGACCACGATGCGTTCAAGCATAACCCGACCACCTTATCGCGCGGCCGCGATTTCGGCAACGGGCACGCGGTTCGGTGAAGGAAAAAACGTAACGTTCGTCTCAACACGTCGCCACCCGCCATTGCGTTCCTGCGCTAAAAATACCATCGGGAATACGAGACGACCGTGCCTCACATACGACCGATCAATCACGAGATCGCGGAGTTTTCCCGAGGACCGATGCTTGGCGAACGCGGTTTCGAGTGCCTGCGTAATGGCGCGGTACGGCGCGTCGGTTGCATCCTCGTACGCCTCGTCAACAATACTTTGTGGCACAGCGTCGGCGGCGTCGGCAAGGCGCTCGATGGCGCGATTGAGCGCAAAGAACACGGCAAGATGCAAAGTGCGATATTCAGCACTGGTAAAGTCGACAACGGGAACATGGCAACCGTTGCGGAACAGCCCGACGCGCGCGTTTTCGTATTCCCGTTTCGCCATGACGGTCTTCTTGTCGATCGCCCACAACCGAGGAGAATCATCGCTTTCCTGTGCGGCAGCGCGTATTCCGAGCTGTGCATCGTATGCGGCGAGCGCGGCGAACGTCGCGGTTTGCGCGGCGCGATGTTTTCGTCCGACAACAGCGTAGCTACTTTCTTCGTCCTCAACCGCCATGACGGTTGGCAATGCATCGACCGCGGCAACGGGACGATCGGGACTTGCAAAAAGACGAATGATCATTTCGGCTGTTACACGGCGTCCGGGAAACGCGGCTCGTACGTAGCACTCGGCTCCGGAAGCGGCGGGAGTCAAAAAAATCGTCGTTTCCGTTGCACCCTGACGGCGGAGCGTTTCCGCAATGAGCGCGCGCACGGCGGATGTCTTCGCGGTATCGCTCGGCGTGGCGCACGCATCGTCGATCGCATCTTGCGAAAGCGATGCAAGACGATCGAGAACGTCCTCCATGTCGCGCCGCAACAATTCGTAAGCTCCCGTTTGTGAGACATCCGGCGACAACGTGTCGAGCGCGTATTCGTTGATCGAAGGTATACGGACGCCATCGCGCGCTAAACGATTGACCACGGCAAGTTGTTCGACGCGATTCGTCGCGATCTCGTCGTGCACGACTTTTATGCCGCGATCCGGTCGCTCATGCATGGTGGTCCAATTCTCCAGCTCTTCGAAAAGGCGCTCCTGCACCGCGAATGTTGCCTCGGCGAGTTGAAGATCGGCGCGATACCTCCGCGGAACGATCTTTATGCGGCGGGCTTCGACCACCGCTCGAGTACTCCGGCCGAATTCATTGTAGACACGGCTAAACGTTTCTTTGAGTGCCGAAATATGTTTGGGAAACTTTTCTAGCGGCACGTCAATAAGCGCGTACACAAGTACAGCATTCATTTCAGGGGAAACTCCCACAACCATCCGTCCAAACGTTTCCACGGCCTTAGCCGCATCCATCCCGACTTGGAGAAGTTTGGGATCAAGCGGTCCGCCTGGGTACAAAGAAAACAGGTGTCG
>CAYZRQ010000021.1:0-8025 GCA_964480895.1 uncultured Gammaproteobacteria bacterium
GTGTTTAATGTGTATGAGGCTGATCGGCGCACAATCGAGAAACTCGTGTTCGAGGCTCGTCCAAAAGATACATGGACGTGGAACCATGCCCTCATGGATATCGGCGCTCTGCACTGCACGGCTCGCTGTCACGATTGGGCGCCATGTCCGCTTGCGCCGCTCCACGGCACTCGAGCTCGTAAGGACGAAGATCTCCGCATTCCCAAGCAGTCGACATTTTTCGACTCGGATCGGATGTATCGTGGGAGGATCGTGAGTGCGCTCCGCACGCATGACGTCGCCGCCCTTCATCTCGCCCGCATCGTGAAGCTTGATGACGAGGAACGTTTCGGCCGCATTCTCACTTCGTTGATAACTGACGGGATCGTGCGCGAAAAACGTGGTACTCTTGGGCTCGCATAATGATTTGTATGGCTCTCCTCGAATTTTACGGTGAAACGTGCCCGCACTGCATTGAAATGCGCCCGATGGTTGAAAAGCTTGAGGGTGAACTCGGCCTCACCGTCGAGAAATACGAAGTGTGGAATGACGAGGCAAACGCAAAAAAGCTTGCGGATATTGACCGCGGCCTGTGCGGCGGTGTTCCATTTTTCTACAACACGGAAAACAAAAAGTTCATCTGCGGCTCAACTTCCGAAGATGAACTCATTGCGTGGATGAAGGGGTAATTACTCCATCCGCTCGATCCATCGCGGATCGACCTCGACGTGAAGTTCCAGATAGTATTTTTTTCCACTCACAGCTTCAAGCTCGTGGCGTGTTGATTGTCCGATTTCTTTGATGCCCTGTCCGCCGCGGCCGATGATCATCGGCTTGTAGCGTTCGCTGTGCGTGAAGATCGTTGCGTCGACGTGGACGACGCCGTTGTCATCCTCGTGGATGGCGTTCACTTCGACGTGCGTCGAATACGGAACCTCTTCGCGCAACCGCAGAAAAAGTTTTTCGCGAATGAGTTCGGCAACCCACTGTTCATTCCCAAGATTCGTCATTTGATGCGCCGGGTACAAGAACTCGCCCTCCGGGAGCTGTTCAAAAATCCATCGCAACACAAGGTCGGTGTTTTTTCCCGTCCGCGCCGAAACCTCGACGTAGTTGTTAAACGATGTCGCGAGGTCGCGGTAATAGTCGATAAACGGAATTTCGCGCGTGGGCAAGTCCACTTTGTTGATGACGAGCAGTTTGGGCTTCGCGACGTGCTCAATCATGCGAAGCGTTTGTTTCTCTTCATCGCCGATCGAGCGCGTGGGGTCGGCGACGTAGAGCACGGCGTCGATGTCCTTGAGCGAATCTTTCGCGTAGCTGACAAGTCGCTTTGTAAGCGTGTCGCGCGATTTTTGCATGATGCCCGGCGTGTCCACGAACACGGCCTGGCCCAGGTCATTCGTCACAATGCCCATGACTGGGCGGCGCGTGGTTTGTGGTTTCGGCGTGGTGATGGCGACTTTTGAACCGACGAGCGTATTCAAAAGCGTCGATTTTCCGACGTTGCTGCGGCCGATGAGGGCGATCATTCCCGATTTCATAGATCATCATCCCAAAAAGGGATACCAAAGGTAAGAAGTCAGTCTAGCGCAAAACGAGCGCCGTGACAAGCTCGACGTGCGGCGTGTGGGGGAACATGTCGATCGCTCGCATGGCGTCGACGTCGTAATGTTCGCGGAGGATGACAAGTTCGCGCGCGAAGTTTTTGTAGTTGCAGCTGACGTAAACGATGCGCTTCGGTTTCGCGGCCATGACGTCTTGGAACGCCTTGTCGTGCATGCCGCTGCGCGGCGGGTCGAGAATGACGACATCGGCGCCGATACTTGCCCAGTCGAATGCTTCGGTTTTCGCATCGTGGAACTCAACACCCCCTCCTGCTCCCCCTCGGGGAGGGGGAGAGGCGAGATTGTTCAGCTCGGCGTTCATGCGGGCGTCGTTCACGGCGTCCGCGACCATTTCGATGCCCATGGTACGCGCCGCCTGTCCGGCCATCGCGACCGCGAAGAAGCCGGTACCGCAATAGAGATCGAGGAGCGTTTTGCCGGTGAGATCGCCGGCGAATTCGCGCACCGTTGCAAGGAGCATCGGCGCCGCGTACGAGTTGGTTTGGAAAAAGGCGTTTGGTGAAATGCGGTAGCGTACGCCGTCGATCGCTTCCTCAATGGCACCGGCACCACTGATGACGTGATGCTCATCGCCAAACGATACGTCGCTCACCGTGTGATTGATCGCCCACACGAGCGTCGTCGGCTTGGCGACTTCGTTGAGGCGCTCGAGCGCGGCCGTGATTGTGGCGGTGTCGTCAGAGTTCACTTTTTGTACACCTGTCGATTTTCCTTCCCGAGGCGCGCTCGTCACCACCGTGATCATTGTCTCGCCCGTGCTCGTTGCACGTACAACGGCGTAGCGCAATGTTCCCGCGTACGTCTTCCGATCCCAACATGCGAGGCCGCATGTCTGCGCCCATTCGCGAATGTGCGGGAACAGCGCGTCGATACGCTCATCAGCCAAGAAACAGGTGTGATCGTCAATCACTCGCCACCACTTTCCCTTTTCGCGCAAACCGACTTCGCCACGAAAGCTGATGACGAAATCCATGCGGTTGCGGTAGTGCTCGGTTTTCGGCGAGGCAAAGATCTCGTCAACAATTACGTCGAGATTTTTTAGCTTGAACGAGCCGTTGATATCAGAAAGTTTTTGCTGAAGCTGTTTATCGTACGGGATGTGACTCCAACCGCACGAACCGCACACGTCGGGTTTTGGGCAAAGCGCCATACTGTCGGAATAAGGGAAAGGCCAGCTTAGCGCTGGCCTGAAGACGGACGAACCGCGAGGAGATTGCGCACGTCCGCTTCGGTAACGCGCCAGAAGACTTGCGTGAATCGCGATCGGGCGTTGCGGCTCCAGTCGCGGCTTTCCATGGCGTGCACGAGGGCGTTGCGCATGGTCATGAGATCACTGCGCTCCGTATCGTTGTAGACGATCGTGTGCGTTCCGATGTCGTTCAGCCACTTGTTGAAAACCGCTTCGTGCATCCTTTCGTCGCGGATGGCGTTGAACAGATCGTCGTAACCGCGCATGAGCATGTCTGCGACCGTCGGGCGTTTTACCGCGCCGCGCGCGATGTAGCCGATGACGCCGATGACGGCGATCGCGGCGACCAGACCGGTGATGGAGAACGTGTCCATGGGACCTCCGGCGACGAGCATAGGGCGCGCTGCGTGCCGGGTCAAGTCGTTGCATGTTATTGGTGAGGGACGCATTGGTGAACCATGTCGAAGGATCGTCCCGACGTTCGTCGGTTGTGCTACGCCGCGACGGCTCGCATAGCTCGCCTGCGGCTGTGCAACAAGCGACTCCCTTAGGGACGATTCCTCGACATCGTCCGGCACCACCCGTCCACAATGTGCGCCAAACAGAAAGGCGCCGCGAACGGCGCCTGACGAGAAGGGAACTAACTGGCGAGCGGCAACTGCGCGCGGAACTCGGTGAGCGCGTCGAAGTTATAGCGGCCGCTCAAGATCACGTTGCGGAACCCGGAAATGAATCGATCCACGCGCCGCGCGGCAACGCCCGTTGCCACGATGGTCCCGGCCAACTGGCCGAGCGCGTCGGTTTCTTCCGCTGTGACGAATTCGCGCGGCGACATCGCTTCCGCCGCAACAAGGCGCGCGGCGAATCGCTCGATATCTTCGAACGAGACGTGATGCTTCAGCACGAGAAGCTCGAGGTAGAGGATATCGGCGACGACGAGCGCGCCGTGCAAATGATCGTCGCACATGGTGCCTCCGTGACGTCTACGCTCTCACATGCTAATCTCGTCGTCAATCGGCTATGATAATCATTGCGCACAACGTCCGCAGCTTGCACAACGTCGGCGCGATTTTGCGCGCCGCCGCAGCGCTCGGTGTTGAAAAAGTCTTTCTTACGGGCTATACTGGGGCACCTCCTCGCTCCGAAATCGCCAAAGTGTCGCTTGGGGCGGAGGATTTGGTGACGTGGGAAAAAGTTGACGAGATAGCGAGCGTTCTGTGCAATGTGCGACAGGGCGGCTATCGCGTGCTTGGCCTCGAAACCGGCGAGGGCGCCGTTCCCATCGACACGCTTCACGGCGGGCGCGTCGCACTCGTTCTCGGCAACGAAGTCGACGGCATCGACGATGACGCGCGCGCACTTCTCGACGGCCTTGTCGAAATTCCCATGGCGAAAAAGCGGTCGCTCAACGTTTCCATCGCCGCCGGCATCGCGATGTACTTGTTACGATGAGTCATTCGTTCGGCAAAGCCGAGTGAAGCCAAGTGCCGACGAATGTCGGCAAGGCGAACGACGGATAGACGCGAATGAGGACGACCACAGGGAGTCCGAATGATAGTCTATCCGGGAAGTGAGTACGCACCTGTAGCTTAGCTGGATAAAGCGCCTCCCTCCGAAGGAGGAGATCGTGCGTTCGAATCGCGCCAGGTGCACCATACATAATCATGTCAACGATTTCGATCGTCATTCCCGCAAAAGACGAAGCGGACTATTTGCCGCGCTTGCTTGCGGCACTCGACCGCCAGACGCGCAAGCCCGACGAGGTTATCGTTGCCGATGCTGATTCGATTGACGAGACCGCGGACATTGCGCGGCGAAATGGCGCGCACGTCGTTTCCGGCGGCTTGCCGAGCGTCGGGCGCAATAGCGGTGCCGCGGTTGCGACGAGCGATCTCATTTTTTTTGTTGACGCCGACGCCGTGTTTTTGAGTGATGATTTTCTCGCGGCCGCGCTTGCCGAGTTTGAGCGCCGCGGGCTCGACATCGCAACGTGTGACGTCGCGCCGATCGGCGGCAACGCGTTCGATCGGTTCGCACACGGTTTTTACAACCGTTACGTCAGGGCGTGGGGGAGGCTGCTTCCGCACGCGCCGGGATTTTGTATCCTCGTCCGCAAATCACTGCACGAGGCGATCAATGGGTTCGACGAGTCGATTGTTTTTTGCGAGGATCACGATTATGTCGGTCGAGCGAACAAGCTTGGTGTGTTTGGTTTTTTGAATGACGTGAAAGTGGGCGTAACGATGCGCCGCCAAGAGCGCGACGGCCGTGTGAACATGGCCGTGAAGTACGTGTTTGCCGAGCTGCATATCATTTTTTTGGGCCCGATCCGTCACAATGGGTTTCGGTACGGGTTTGGATATCACAAGGAGTAGTTTTCGTCATTGTGAGGATCCGGCTTTGCCGGAGACGAAGCAATCCAAGCTCAAACCTAGATTGCTTCGCTTCAGCCCGCTTCGCGTGCCTTCGCTCGCAAAGACGAGGCGTTATGTGCTGTCGTGATACAATATCGTCGATATGTCGCGTCCGATTCCCGTTGAAATCGTCCCGTCGCACGTCCATCTGTCCGAATCCGACCACGCCGTGCTTTTTGGTGCCGGCCACGCGGGAACGGTTGCCGAGCCGCTCAGCCAGAACGGTCAATTTGCGTATCTTGAGACCGTCGACGTGTTTGGGCGTCTCAAACGCAGCCTCACGCTGCGCGTGCTCGGTCCGCACCGCAAGACAAGTCAAGTCGAAGTGACGCCGACCGAAGCCGAATTTCTCGGTCTTGAACCGGTTACTGCGCGTTCCGGCGATCTGCGCAGCGCGCGGCCGTGTCGCCTGAAAGGTCCGGCAGGCGAAGTGAGCCTTGATGCAGCTGTCATTGTGCCGCGCGCCCACGTCCACCTTTCCGACCACGAAGCAAAAGCGCTGCGCCTTAAAAACGGCGACGAGGCGAGCACCGATATTCTTGGCGATCGTCCGCGAACCATCGACAACGTCGTCGTGCGCGTTCACCCCACGTACCGCGCCCGCCTGCACATCCATGCCGACCTCGCCCGCGACGCCTGGATCGCCGGCGTGCATCACGTCCGCATTCGCGAATTGCATCACGTATGAAAACAGCCATCTTTGCGTTTCTTTTGACGATACTTTTGGTGCCATTTTCGGCAAACGCCGAGAACCCCGATCTCTCCATCAGTGCGAGTAGCATTTCATTCTCGCAGCCAACGCTCTATTCGGGTGCCACGGTTCGCATCTATGCGAAAGTCCGCAACGTAGGCGACGTGGATGTGTCGGGCTACGTCTATTTTTTCCAAGGTTCGCAGGCTATCGCCAAGTCGCAGCCGATTTCGCTTCGCGCCGAGGGTGCGCAGGAGGAAGTTTTCGTCGATTTTACCGTGCCGTATGGCAGCTTCAACATCCGAGCGGTTATTCAAGGGACGACGCCGCAGGACATCAATCCAAGCAACGATACCGCCGTGACACCGTTGTACCATCCGATTGCCGACGATGATCGCGACGGCGTAGAAAATGACGACGACAACTGTCCCGACGCCGCGAACGCCGACCAGGCGGACGCCGATGGCGACGGCGAAGGCGATGCGTGCGACACCGACGATGACGACGACGGCGCGCTCGACACGGTCGACCCCGAGCCCACGAATCCCGCGGTGGACGGTACCGAGCCGGCGCAACCGCCTGCGGCTCCGCCGTCGACGCCAAGCACGCCCGCATCAACGGCGAACACGGGAACCGGCTCGGCATCAACGTCAGCGCCCAACGCTTCGTCATCTCTTTCAAACTCGACGTCGTCCGCGAATGCTGATGGCAGTGCAGCCGCTGCTTCCGATGACTCCACGGCCGATGAAACAGCGCAAGACGTCGATGCGATAATCACCACCGATGCCTCGTCGTCGCAATCACCACTGTCGCGCTTACGCATCTCGCCTAACGCGCGCTTCACGTATCGGCAAATCGATTGGCGCACATACGAATTCATTATTGCCGACCAGCCCGAGGACGGCGTGCAATTCACGTGGGACTTCGGCGACGGCGCGTCGTCGGTGCAGCCGCAGGTTACGCATGCGTTTCCCGGCGCGGGGGAATACACAGTCACGCTTGCAACTGTTGACGAAAACGGTAACAGCGCGAGTGATGCGCAGACGTTCAATATCTCGTTTTTTCACTTGAGTAATCCGCAGTTGCAGCTGCTTATCGGATTGTTGTTCATCGTGTTCGCGGCGCTCGCTGCCGCAGCGGTCATGGTTGAGCGGCGGTTGAAGCGCGTATGATGCGCAAGCTTTTTTCCGAGGCGACAACGAGCGTAACGAGCGCGGCGGCTATCGTTGGGGGATTTTCGCTCCTGTCACGTGTTGTCGGATTTTTACGCGACCGCATTTTAGCCGGTGTGTTCGGCAAGGGCGACGAGCTCGACGTCTATTACGCCGCGTTCAGCGTACCCGACCTATTGTTCCAATTGCTCATTATCGGCGCACTGTCCGCAAGCTTCATCCCAATCTTCACCAAATATTTCGGACGCGACAATGCGAAGGCGTGGCGTTTTACCAACAACACGCTTAACATCTTCGTGCTTGCGTTCATTGCTGTCGCCGGGCTCGCGTTCGTATTTGCGGAACCGTTCGCCTCGCTCGTCGCGCCCGGATTTTCGCAGGGCAAACAACAAGCCGTCGCGGACATGAGCCGCATTATTTTCGTTGGTCAAGTATTGTTTGGCGTATCGATGGTGTTTGGCTCGGTGCTGCAGGGCGCGCGCAGATTTTTCTTGTACTCGTTTGCGCCGATCGTCAACAATGTCGGCGTGATCATCGGCGCGCTGTTGTTTGTGCCGATCATGGGCGTGTGGGGTCTTGGCTGGGGCGTTGTACTTGGCGCGCTTATGCACGCCGCGGTTCAGGCGGTCGGTGTCTATGCGCTCGGCTATCGTTACGAACCGGTGTTTGACGTGAAGGATGCCGATTTGCGCAAGACGTTTAGGCAGATGGCGCCGCGCGTACTCGGTCTTGCCGTCAATCAAATTAATTTTCTTGCGATGACGATGGTCGCGACGCTGCTTGCCGCCGGTTCGCGCACCGTGCTGCAGTTCGCGTACAACATGAATTTTTTCCCGATCGGCGTTATTGCCGTGTCCTACGCCGTCGCATCGTTCCCGTCGCTGTGCGAACACGCCGCGGCCGACGATCGCGCCGCGTTTCGCGCGACGTTTTCGTCGACGGTGCGCCAAGT
>CAYZRQ010000022.1:0-7991 GCA_964480895.1 uncultured Gammaproteobacteria bacterium
CGAACAGCTCCAATTCTCACGCGAAATAGAAGAGTTGGACGAAAAAATCGGCGGCCTTTCTACGCTCACGCGTCTTCCCGACGCGCTGTTTATCGTTGATGCGCGAACAGAAAAGACCGCGGTTCGCGAGGCTACCACCATGGGCGTACCCATGGTTGCGCTTGTCGACTCGAACGTGAATCCGACCGGCATCGCGTACGTTATTCCTGGTAACGACGACGCCATCGGCTCCATCGATCTCGTCGCAAAACTCATCGCCGAGGCGATTAAGGAAGGCAAGGCCAAAGCGATCGCATCGGCCAAGGCCGCGGCAGAACGCAAGTCGGCTGAAGATGACGTAAAGCTGACCGAGCAGTCGAAAGGCATGGTCGACGACCTCGACGACGCCATGAAAGACAAACTCGCCGCGGAAGCCGCAGAGGGCAAGACTGATAAAAAGGAGTAACGACTATCGTATGGCTATTACGGCTGCGGACGTCGGGAAACTGCGTGAACTGACCGGTGCGGGCATGATGGACGCGAAGCGCGCGCTCGAGGAGCAAGGCGGCAACGTTGAGGCGGCCATCGATGCGCTCCGCAAGAGCGGCGCGGCAAAGGCCGCGAAAAAGGCGGAGCGTGCAACCGCGGAAGGACGCATGTTCTCCTACACGCACGGCAACAAGCTCGCGGTGCTCGTCGAACTTTTGTGCGAAACCGATTTCGTTGCACGCAACGAGCAGTTTGTCGCATTTGGGCAAGACCTCGCCTTGCACATCGCGGCCGCGGCGCCGCAATACGTGTCGCAGAGCGATGTCCCAGCCGACGTTGTCGAACGCGAGAAGCGCATCTACCGCGATACGCTTGCTGCCGAAGGCAAGCCCGCGGAGATCGTTGAAAAAATTATCGACGGCAAGCTCGCGAAGTTCTACGAAGAAATGTGTCTCCTTGACCAGAAGTTTATTAAAGACGAAGACAAGACGATCGCACAGCTCATGAACGAGAAGATCGCCACGATCGGTGAGAACATGCGCATCGGCCGTTTCGTTCGCATGCAGCTCGGCGGTTAGGACGTCCAAAAAGCTCGGGACTCATCCCGAGCTTTTTGTTTTCTGTGGCAGATCCTTCGTCGCTCGTTTGGCGGTTCCGCTACGCCGCGACGGCTCGCACCGCTCGCCTGCGGCTGTGCAGAAGCGCCCCCCTCCGCGACAAATCATCTGCCACATCGTTCCATATTCTGGTACACTAGTGGCATCTATGCCGCGTATCGCGATTAACGGTTTCGGTCGCATCGGCCGAACCACGTTCAAAGTCGGCTGGGAGAACCCCGCGTTTGACGTTGTCGCGATTAACGACCTCACCGATGTCGCGACGCTCGCGTACCTCCTGAAGCACGACACGAACTACGGCACATGGAAGCCCGATGTCAGCGCGGCTGACGGCGCACTCGTCGTCGATGGCAAGCGCATACCGGTGTACGCAGAAAAAGATCCGTCGGTGCTGCCGTGGAAAACGCTTCGTGTCGACACGGTCATCGAATCGACCGGATTTTTTACGACAATGGAAAAGGCGTCGGTACATCTTGCTGCGGGTGCGAAGCGCGTTATTATTTCGGCATTAGCGAAGAATGATGACGTTGCAACATTCGTTATGGGCGTCAACACCAACAAACTCGCCGCCGCGAAAGGCGCGGTGTTGAGTAACGCATCGTGCACCACGAACTCGGTTGCGCCGGTCGCCGCAATCATCCACGAAGCGTATGGCATCGACAAAGCCATGATGACAACGATGCACGGCTACACGGCGTCGCAGGCGCTCGTCGATTCGCCCAAGAGCAACATCCGCGAAGGGCGCGCAGCGGCCGAGAACATGATTCCAACGTCAACCGGCGCCGCAACCGCGGTTGCGCTCACCATTCCGGAACTCAAAAACCGTTTCGACGGTATGTCGGTGCGCGTGCCCGTTCCTACCGTGTCGCTTTCCGACATGACATTTTTGCTCAAGCGCGACGTTACTATCGACGAGGTGAACGCATTGTTCACGGCCGCGAGCACATCGCCGCGCTGGCAAGGCATCTTGGGCGTTACCGACGAGCCCTTGGTGTCGTCCGATTTTATTGGCGATCCGCATTCGAGCATTGTGGACTTGGGGCTGACAAACGTTGTTGGCGGGAACTTGCTCAAGGTCGTCGCATGGTATGACAACGAATGGGGGTATTCCCACAGTCTCGTTGAATTAACGCTTCATGCATCATAATTCGTATGCGCGCACAAGATGGGTTCGATAGGATCGCCGAAACGGCGCACCCCGGTTGGTTTTCCGGTGCGTTTGTTGCGCTTCGTGTGGCGGTCGGTCTGCAATTTTTGCTTTCGGGATTCGGGAAAGTCATGAGCGACTGGAGTGCGGCGAGCTACCTTGCTGCGGCCGATGGTCCGTTCGCCGAATGGTTTCAGTCGCTCTCGGGCGTGGCGTTTGTCGATGGGCTCAACGCATGGGGCCAGCTTCTCATTGGTGTCGCGTTTGTCGTTGGTCTTGGTGTGCGTCCGGCAGCAATCGGCGGCGCCGTCATGATGGTGCTCTATTACCTTGCGCACTTTACGGAAAATATCGCGCACGGATTTATTGAAGAGCATGTCATTCTCGCGATTATCTTCGTGGTCTTCGCCGCCGGCGGCGCGGGCAACGTGCTCGGGCTGAACGCGGTTGCCATGGGCGCGCTTCGCAAGCCCGCGGCCGCCGTGCGGTTCCTGTTGGGCTAAATTGTGTTATGGAGGAGCGGACGCGCGTTGTTATTCTCGGCGGAGGATTCGGAGGACTTGTTGTCGCCCGTCGTCTCGCGCGTTCGCATCGAGCCGGTCGTTTGCTTGACGTCACCGTGGTCGACGAAAATGCTACGCATGTTTATACGCCGTGGTTGTATGAACTTGCGACAAGCTGTTTGACGCAAGCCTCGGATGCGCGTGAGTGGAAAGCTGCGCGCCGCGCGCTCAATATTTCGTTCGGCTCGTTGCGTGGGTTTGACAGCGTGCGTTTTCGCCGCGGCCGCGTGGCGAGCGTTGACCACGCCGCACATCACGTCGTGCTTGAGGACGGGATGACGATACCCTACGACGTTCTCGTTATTGCACTTGGCGCGAAAACGAACGGCTTCGGCATTGTGGGACTGCGCGAGCGTAGCATTCCGCTCAAGTCGCTTGGCGATGGATTTGCAATCCGCCGCGTTGTGATGGAGAAGCTTCGCAGTCGTCCGCGCGGCAGTCACGCGCTTCACGTTGTTGTCGGTGGCGCAGGACCCAATGGTACCGAATTTGCCGCGGAGCTCATGGCCGCTGCCCGCGCGTCAGTGCGCCGCGGCTACCTGGATCACGACGCGCTTGACGTTACGCTTATCGACGCGGCGCCAGACGTGCTCGTGGCGTCCTCGCCGCGCATACGCACGTGTGCCCGGCGGCGCCTTGAACGGCTCGGCGTACGCGTGCATGTCGGCGTGTCGCTCTCTGCGCTTGCCGACGACCACGCCGTTGTCGCGCCGACGCCGATTGCGGGTGTTGCGGCGCCCGAACGTGCGAGCGAGCAGCTGCCATGCGACCTGTGCGTGTGGTCGGGCGGCGTCACCATGAGCGACGTCGTTCGCACAATGTCGTTTCCCAAAGATGCCAAAGGCCGTATTCAGGTCGATGCCTGTTTGCGCGTTCACGGCGAAACGAGCGTCTACGCGCTTGGCGACTGCGCATCGTCAATGAACCCGTTTACCAATGCTCCCGATCCGCAAACCGCCGAAGTCGCCGTTGATCAGGCCGGCTACGTCGCCAAAAACATCATGCGTGCGATTGCTGGCCGAGAAGGCATTCCGTTTCCGTATCCCGAAAGCTGGTCGATGCTCATTACGCTCGGCGGCAAGTACGCTGTCGGCAACGTGTTCGGTGTGAACGTCTGCGGTTACGTCGCGTATCTGTTGCGACGTCTTGTCGATCTCCGCTATTTTTTGACGATACTTTCACCCGCCGATGCGCTGCGATTTTGGTGGCGCGGCGTCGATGTCTATGCCAAGAACGAAACAGGCGAATAGGGAATTACGCGCGGTGAGCGCGAAGGACGTCCGGCGCAATACGCGGGTGCTGCTTCGTGTTGATGCGAACGTGCCCGGCTCCTGCGCCGAGCTTGCGGCTTCGTCGCTTACGCGACTCCGCGAATCGTTGCCCGAAATCACGCGCCTCAAAGCGCGCGGCGCAAAAATTCTTCTCGCGACGCATTGGGGGGACCCCGGTGGCCGCCCGGACGTCATGCGCTCAACGTGCGTGCTCGCCGATGCGTTCGCGCGTCTTCTCGGCGTTCCGGTACCGTGCCTCCCCGCGTCTATCGGTTCGCGTGTCGCCGCGCACGTCAAAACCATGAAACCCGGCGATATCGTCATGCTTGAGAACCTCCGTTTTTTGCCGGGCGAAGAAACCGACTCGCTTGCGCTTGCGCGCAGGCTTGCCGCAAACGCCGACGTGTACGTCAACAACGCATTTGGCGTCAGTCACAAGCGCCACGCTTCCGTGCACGCCATTGCGAAGTGCTTGCCGAGCTTTGCGGGCGAACTCGTATCCCGCGAAGTCCGTACGCTGTCGCGTCCGCTCTCGAGTCCGTTCGTGCTTGTGCTTGGCGGTGCGAAGGTGACGACAAAGCTACCGCTCATGCTCACGCTCGGCGCGAAAGCCGACACGATTGTGCTTGGTGGCGGTACAGCGCTCACGTTTATTGCCGCGCTGGGCGGAAAACTTTCGGGAGCAAAGGCGTTCACGTCGCGCGAGGATGTCGACGACGCGCTCGAGGCTGCGGATGTTATCGGCAATCGGCTTGTTTTGCCGCGCGATCTTGTTTTCAGTCCTTCGCGCAAAGCATTCGTCGATATTGGGCCGCGAAGCGTTGCTCACGCGCTCAAACACATAGCAACCGCAAAGACGATCGTGTGGAACGGACCCATGGGTCTCATCGAAGACCCTGCGGCGCAACGCGGCACCGAGGCCATCGCGCGTGCAATCGCCGCTCGGCGCGCGGCGTACACAACCATTGGCGGCGGCGAAACCGTGGCGTTCGTCGAGTCGCTTGGACTAACGTCGGCATTCGATCACGTCTCAACCGGTGGCGGCGCTATGCTTGCGTTCTTGGCTGGCGAACCGATGCCCGGTCTTGAGGCGCTGTATCGGTAAGTATGCTTTGGATTTTTGCCGCGTTTGCGGCTCCGGCACTTTGGGCGGCAACGAATGTCATCGATGAAGAATTGCTTCATCATCGGCTGAAGGATGCTGTAACGCTGACGGCGATTACCGGATTGTTTGCCGGAATTCCCGGCCTGATCCTCTTTGCGTCCGGGAATGTTGTCGCGTTCACCGCCGCGCAATTCGTGCTCGCCGCGCTGGCGGGTATCGTGTCGCTTGTTGCGTACATTCCGTACTACATGGCGCTCAAGGATGATAATGCCGCCGATGTACTCTTGTTTTGGAATCTTACGCCGGTGCTTGTCGCGCTTCTCGCATGGGCGTTTGCTCGCGAGACGTTGAGTGCGACGGGTTGGATCGCGATTTTTCTGCTTGTAGCGGGTTCGATGATCGCCATGCGCAAGGATTCGCGCGGCCGAGGCAAACTTGCGGCGCGGGCGCTTGCGCTCATGATCGTCGCATCGTTGCTCGTCGCCGCCGAGGTGACGCTTGCCAAGGTCCTTTTTCAGCAAGCATCGTTCGGCGCAATCTTCGGTTTGATCTGTTTGACGAAATTGGCAATTTCACTTCTTGCACTCGGCGTACGACAAGCGTATATGCGCAGTCATATTGGTCGCCACGAAATGTTCGTACTTGCGGCGAACGAAACCATGGACGCCGGCGCGAGCAGTCTCAAGGCGTTCGCACTCAGCATCGGTCCGGCCGGAATCGTTCAAGCGATTGAAGGAATCCAGCCGTTGTTTGTCGCGCTTCTTGAGTCGATGGGTTTTGACGGTGTCAGCGTGCGTCGTTCGCGACGCGAAATCGTACACCTATTGTTAGCAGTACTTTTTTCCGTTGCTGGCCTAACACTCATCATTGTTCCATGACGAATGCTATACTTTGATCAATTCATATTTTTTCTATGGCGTCATGGGACAAAAGCGGAGGGTTTTGGCCCTCGTGGCAGGATAACAAAATCTTCACGGTGCTCGTCGGCATTCTTCTCGTCTACCTCATCGTGTTGACGGGATCAATGATCCGCCAAACGCTTCGCGAGACGCGTTTTACGGGCTTGGCCGATCTTTCGGCGCCGACGATCGTGGTATCTGCGGTCGGTGAGGCGAGCGCGGTGCCCGATATCGCGACGGTTGATCTCGGCGTCAGCAAGATCGGCATCACGGCGAATGCGGCGCAAGACGAAAATACGGCAACGATGAATGCGCTTATTTCCGGGTTGCGTGACATCGGTATTTCCGACACGGACATGCAGACATCGTCCTACACGCTGTACCCGCTTTACGACTACGACGTTGATCCGGTTGAGATTACCGGCTACGAAGCGTCGCAAACGCTCACGGTAAAAATTCGTCAAAGTGAACTCGTCAGCCAAGTGCTTGCGAAAGCCGGCGATCTTGGCGCTGACGGCATCAACGCGCTGACGTTTACGGTTGACGATGACACGGCGGTCGTGGGCGAGGCGCGCGCGGAAGCGATTGCCGAGGCAAAAGCGCAAGCGGCGACGATCGCGGCGGCGATGGGTGTGCGGTTGGGGGCTGTTGTCGATTACGTCGAATCGCAAAGCGGCGACACACCATATTTTTCAACAAGAGAAACCTACGGTATGGGAGGCGGCGCACCCGACATCGCGCTCGGCCAAAACGAAGTCGAAGTTTCCGTTTCCATCACCTACGCGCTGTATTAGCGCCTATGCTCGAAAAGATTGACGTCGTTCATGCGCACGAGATTCTTGATTCCCGCGGCAATCCCACCGTGCACGTTTCGGTCATGCTGCGTGACGGGACGCGCGGCCATGCGTCGGTGCCGTCGGGCGCGTCAACAGGAATTCACGAAGCGCTCGAGTTGCGCGACGGCGACAAGCGTCGCTACCGCGGACTTGGCGTACGCAAAGCGGTGCACAACGTCAACACTGTGCTTGCACAGACGGTGCGCGGCATGGACGTTGCCGATGTACGCGGCATCGACGACGCCATGCGCATCGTTGACGGTACGCCGAACAAGCGCCGCATGGGCGCGAACGCCATTCTCGGCGTGTCGCTCGCGTGCGCGCATGCCGGAGCGCGTCGTACGCAGATGCCGCTTTATGCGTATCTGCGTGAGGCGTTTGACTTGCATTATCGCGGTTTTAAACTTCCCGTGCCGCTCATGAACGTGTTCAACGGCGGCAAGCACGCCGACACGAATCTCGACATGCAGGAGTTTCTTGTCATCCCGCATGGCTTGCGCTCATTTTCGCGTCAGCTGCAGGCGGGGAGCGAAATTTTTCACGCGCTTGGCGACATTCTCCACGAGGACGGTCTCGACACCGATGTCGGCAACGAAGGCGGTTATGCGCCCGATGTGGGAAAAACGGAACAAGCGCTCGAGTATTTGGAAGCGGCAACGAAGCGCGCAAAGTACAAGCCCGGGCGCGAGGTATCATTTGGTATTGACGTTGCGGCAAGCGAATTTTTTGACGAGAAGACGGGGAAGTACGTGCTCAATACCGACCGTCGGCGAATGACGGAGCGTCAGATGATCGCACTCTACCGTGAATGGTCGCGGGAGTTTCCGCTTTTGTCGATCGAAGATGGCCTCGCGGAGGACGCGTGGGACGGTTGGGAAGCGATGACGCGCGAACTTGGGCGCGAGCTTCTTCTTATTGGCGACGACCTGTTCGTTACCAACGTCGAGCGCGTGCAAATGGGACTCGACAGGAAGGTCGCGAACGCGGTGCTCGTCAAACCCAACCAAATTGGAACGCTTTCCGAAACGATCGACACGATACTTCTCGCGCAACACCATAAATATCAGATCGTTATTTCGCATCGT
>CAYZRQ010000023.1:0-7528 GCA_964480895.1 uncultured Gammaproteobacteria bacterium
AACATCTGCCGGGGGGGCCGCGGGCGGCGTGTTCGGACGCAGCCACAGCACGGTCGCCGCGCCCGCCACGATGAGCGTGCAAGCGACAAGATCTTTTTTCTTGCGTTTAATAAATTTCTTGATCGTCATAACGCTGGCCAGTATCTCATAAAACACAAAGGCCGAGAGCAGCGCTCCCGGCCGATGCATTTCCGGATTATTCTTTGGCCTCCGCTTCGGGAGCGGCAGCTTCATCCTTCTTTTCCGTTGTCACTTCAACCTTGGAGACGTCGACATCAATCGCTGTATCAAGCGCGGCAAGTTCCTCTTCCGAACGCGGCGCCTGCACCGAAGCGATCGCCATATCCAGTTCCGTCATGACCTCAATGCCTTCCGGCACCAGGATATCGGACACACGCACGACGTCGTCGAACGTCGCAAGCTTGGTAACGTCAACATCGATGTGCGACACGAGCGCGTCGGGAAGGCTTACTACGTCCAAATCTTCGAGTGTCTGCAAAAGTGTTCCACCGAGTTCCCTCACCGCGGCCGGCATGCCGACGAGCTTGAGCGGGATTTTTGCCTCGATTTTGCGATTCGGGTCAACGCGGCGGAAGTCGATGTGCGTAACAAAATCGGTAATCGGATTGCGTTGCGTTTCGCCGATCAAGACCGGATGTTTGGTGTTGCTGACCTCGAGGTCAACGACCGTGCTATTGCCCGACACTGCAAAAACGCGCATAAATGCGTTGCGGTCGACGGTGATATTCGTGGGTTCAATGCCGAAGCCGTAAACGACGGCCGGAACCTTGCCTTCGCTGCGAAGGGTATCGGTCTTACGGCCATTGATGCTGCGCGGCTCGGCGTTCAGGGTTGCGTGTTGCATAGATGGCCGACATTTTGTCTGATATCGGCGAGAATGTCAACCGCCTTATCGTCTTAACTCAACATGCGCCCGAAGCACGTCGTCAAGCGTAATGCGCTTTGCTTGACGAAACCGTAGGCAATCCTCGGCATCGCAGTCGGTAAACATCCCGATGCACGACACGCTTTCAACCTTGCGTTCAAGGGAAAACAGCATGGCGCGGCTGCAGTCGGAGCAGGTGGCATGCATGACCTCTTCGGCGCCGTGCGAGGGGATGGCCTTCACTCGATCTTCGCGGTAGGACGTGCCGCAAAACGGACAGCGCGAGACCGGATCAAGCAACGAGTGCTTGGGGGCTTGGGCTTTCATAGGGCCATCCTAAAGAGTCGTGGTTGCATTTCGAGTATACACCGCATCATCCGCGAGTAAACGGTCGCCGGGTGCAAGGCGGACGGCCACGCTTTCGACAAGTCCGAGAACCACGAGCGAAAGAAGAAGCGAGCTTCCGCCGTAACTCACGAACGGCAGCGCAACGCCGGTTGCGGGGATGAGCGAGAGGTTCGCCCCGATGTGCACTGCAGCCTCCACGAACACGAGCGCAAACGCGACGACGGCGATGTACGCGCCAAACGTGTCGCGGCTTACCTGCGCGATGCGGAGCATACGGAGGAGAAGAATAGCGAGCGCAGTAAGAATGACAAGCACGCCCAAAAATCCGAGCTCCTCGGCGATGACGGCGAACACGAAGTCAGTTTGGCTCTCGGGCAGGAATCGCAGCTGGCTCTGGCTCCCTTCCCCAAGCCCTCGCCCCCACAATCCGCCGGCGCCGATCGCGATTTTTGCTTGCGTCACGTTGTAGCCGGTAACGAGCGGATCTAGCTCGGGATTAAGAAAAGCGCTAATACGATCTTTTTGGTAATCGGCAAACATGAGCGTCCAACCAATAACGCCAAGCATGAGCGCACCAAAGACGAGCGCTAAAATCTGCGCGGGACGAATGCCGGCGAAGAGGACGATAACAACCCACATGCCCGCAAGGATCGCCGCGCCTCCCAAGTCCGGCTGAAGCATGAGGAGCGCGATGGGCGGCACTGTGTACAAGGCGCTCGTGGCCAAATCGCGCCAACCAAACCGCCGCCGCGCGCGCTCACCAAAATACCGCGCCAGCGCAACACCGAGCGCCACCTTCATAAACTCCACCGGCTGGAACGCAAAACCGCCAACAACGAACCAGCCCGTCGAACCGTTGAGCGTACGGCCAAAAAGCAGCACGCCCACAAGTGCCGCAATACCGACGAGGTAAAGCGCAAGCGCGTAATTGCGCAGCATATGGTAATTCGTCGCCGCGATAAATACGAACGCCACGGTGCCAATGCCGAAGGCGAGCAGTTGCTTGCCGATGAGGACAAAATCGTCACCGCGCGACAACTCAACCGAAAAAATCGCGGCAAGCCCGAACGCAAAAAGCACAAAAGCCGCAATAAGGAGCACGCTGTCAAGGCGGCGCAACGCGCGCAGCAGGTTCGTCATACCCAAACATGCTAGCAGCTATCGGCGCCGGCGTTCAAAAATGTCACGCACATCGGTCGCCTGTTCCCCTGACGGCGTCATGTACGCGTTTTCGGAAAAGTAGTTGATATTGGGGTAAACCTCAAGCGTTCCCGATGGGATGATCTCGCCCGACCAGTGCACCTCGACGTCGCGAATGTCGCCGCCCGCGAAGCGTGACACCGTCGCCTGATGCACGCCGACGACGCTGCCACCGCGCGTGAGCACGACAGTGAACGTCGGTTCCCAGTAGCTGTATGGCGTTGCGTTTTCGACGGTGAATAACGAACGTGCGACGCGATCCTCTGCGAGCTCGATGTCGGCATCGTGCGACGTTTGCGTGACAAGAAAGTTGCCGTGGTCGACGAGCCACGCGGCCGTATCGGCAACGTCATGACGGTTCACGCGATGCCACGCTACGTCCGCTATGGTGATGTCGGGCGACGATGGCTTGTTGCCCGAGGCGACGTTGAGCGCGAGGAGAAATTTTGTTTCACCCGGCATCACGAAGCCGTCGGTAACGGCCGAAGTTTCGTCACTCCACGCGAACGCGTAAGAGAATGTTGCGTACCACTCTGTGTTGGGATTTTCGACGATCGCATAAACGTCGTACGCGCCAGACGTCGACGCGAGTACGCGCGGCGCGCCGACCTCGAGGTCGTGCGCCTGGCGTTCGAGCGACGCGGCGCGCATGGCAACAAGATTGTCGTCGAGCCGACCCGATGATCGCAATTCGGCGAACGATCCTTGCACCACATAGCCCACGACAACGACGGCAAAAACAGCGAGAAATACAGCATCGACCGCGACCCACGTCCCTAAAAATACGCGGGCGAGGAACGGCCGCGCGTTGACGATCATGGACTCGCGCCGGTGCATCTGTTCGATGGCGCGCATCTCCGGATTGATCGGCGTCGGTTCGGACATAACGAATGAAAAAAGTATACCACGGTGCGCTTGTTCCGAAATCGGGTTCGTGGTAAACTTCCGCTGACAAACTTCTTCTATGGTTCAGACGAAAACGGGCGAATACAGCGCGAAAAATATTACGGTGCTCGAGGGCCTCGAACCGGTCCGCAAGCGTCCGGGCATGTACATCGGCACCACCGGGCCGACCGGGCTCCACCACATGATTTGGGAGGTCGTCGACAACTCGTTCGACGAAGCCATGGCCGGACACGCGAGCAAAGTCACCATCCACATGCAGCCCGACAATTGGATCGCCGTCGAAGACGACGGACGCGGTATTCCCGTCGACATCCATCCTGAACAAAAAATCTCGGCGCTTGAACTCGTGCTCACCAAGCTCCACGCCGGCGGTAAATTCGGCGGTGAGGGAAGTGGCTACAAAGTTTCGGGCGGTCTCCACGGCGTCGGTGTTTCGGTCGTGAACGCACTATCCGATAGTTTGAAAGCCGAGGTCCATCGCGATGGGCAAATCTGGCAACAGGAATACAAAAAAGGCATTCCCCAAGGCAAAGTGAAAGCCGTTGGCAAAACGAAGAAGCGCGGTACGGTTATCGCATTCCACGCCGACGCATCGATTTTCGAAACAATCGTCTACGAGCTCCCCACCGTCATCGACCACTTGCGGCAGCAGGCGTATCTCACGGCCGGCGTCCACGTCGAAATTATCGACGAACGCGGCGAGGTTCCCACACCATACGGTTTTTATTTTGAAGGTGGCGTCGCGTCATTCGTTCGCCATCTGAACGAACGCAAGGAAACGAAACAGCCGACCGTGTTTTACGCGCACAAAGCGTCGGGCGACATCGACGTTGAGGTCGCAGTGCAATACACAACCGAGTACTACGAAAGCGTGCACTGCTACGCGAACAACATCGTCAACCCCGATGGCGGCGCGCACCTTGCCGGCTTCCGCGCGGCACTGACGCGCGTGCTTAATACCTACGCTCGCGACAAAGGCTACATCAAAGAAAAAGACACGAACTTGACCGGCGATGACACGCGCGAAGGGCTCACTGCGGTTATCAGCGTCAAGCTTCCCGAACCGCAGTTCGAAGGCCAAACCAAAGGCAAGCTCGGCAACCCGGAAGCGCGTACGGCCGTGGAGTCGGTGTTTGGCGAATCGTTCCAAATCTTTTTGGAGGAACATCCGCGCGACGCCGAAGAAATTATCGGCAAGTGTTTGCTCTCGGCGCGCGCCCGAGCCGCGGCTCGCGCGGCGCGGGACACCGTGCTGCGCAAAGGCGCGCTCGAAGGCATGACGCTGCCGGGCAAGCTCGCGGACTGTTCGAACAAAGATGCCACGTCAACCGAGCTCTACATCGTGGAGGGCGATTCGGCAGGCGGCAGCGCCAAGCAAGCGCGCAACCGTGAGTACCAGGCCATTCTCCCGCTGCGCGGAAAAATTTTGAACGTCGAGCGCGCACGGCTCGACAAGCTGCTCTCAAACAACGAGGTGAAGAGCCTTGTCATCGCGCTCGGCACGAACATCGGTGAGGCGTTCGACATTGCGGAAATGCGCTACGGCCGCGTCATCATCATGACCGACGCCGACGTTGACGGCGCGCACATCCGCACGTTGCTCCTCACGCTTTTCTACCGTCACTTCCCCGCGCTCATTACGAACGGCCACATCTACATCGCCATGCCGCCCTTGTACCGCGTACAGGTTGGCAAGCAGGTGCGCTACGCATTCTCCGACGAAGAAAAGGCGAAGATCGTCGAAGAGCTCACCGGCGCGAAAGTCGAACGTCAACAAACGAACGCCGCAAGCGGTGAAGCGGAAGACGACATCGTCACCGGCGGGATCAAAGGGAACATCCAGCGCTACAAAGGTTTGGGTGAAATGAACCCCGACCAGCTGTGGGAAACAACCATGGATCCGAAGACGCGTATGATGAAGCAGGTGACCATCGAGGACGCGGAAAAAGCCGACGAAACGTTTGACGTCCTCATGGGCGCCGACGTCGCACCGCGCAAGAAATTCATTCAAACCCACGCGAAGGATGTGGCTAACCTTGACATTTAACTCCGAGCCGCCTATACTCGCGCCATCCCCGCTCGGGGGCTTTTTACTACCTATGATCCGCGCACTTCAATCCCGGCCGGTTCGCTACTTCAGGGAAGCGAAGGCCGAACTCGAAAAGGTCGCTTGGCCGACCAAACGTGACACCGTGCTCTACTCGGGCGTCGTTGTCGCGCTGTGTCTGGCGCTCGCGTTCTACTCGGGCGTCGTCGATTACGCCTTGAACGAAGGGCTCGCGGCTCTCGTCAGCCTCATTTGATGCCATCTTATGGCTAAACAAACAGCCAATTACGGCCGCCGCTGGTACGCCGTCCACACCTACTCGGGTTACGAGGAAAGCGTGTACGACGCGCTCAAACAGCGCATCGAAACGATGGACATGGAAGAAAAAATCTTCGCCATCATCGTTCCGAAGGAAAAGAAAATTAAGATCAAGAACGGCCAGCGCCGCGTCGTTGAAGAGAAGATCTTCCCCGGCTACGTCCTTGTCGAAATGATCGTTACCGACGATTCGTGGTACGTCGTGCGCAACACGCCCAACGTTACCGGTTTCATCGGCACCGGCACCACGCCGACACCGATCGCCCAGGAAGAAATCGATGCGCTTATGAAGCGCGTGGGCGTTTCGGAGCCGGAGTTCAAGCTCGACGTCGAAAAGGGCGCACTCGTCGCCATCACCGATGGTCCGTTCAAGGGGCAGCAAGGCAAAGTGGACGACATTGACGAATCGCGCGGCAAGGTCAAGGTGTTGGTCTCGATGTTCGGCCGCGAAACACCGCTCGAGCTCGACTTTTTACAGATCAAGAAGGTGTAGGGGCCAGGAACACGGCGTTTGATGCGTCGTGTTCTTGACTTTTTGCGCCATTATTGGCACTCTTTTGGAACTTATCCACGAGGTGGTAGCCCCGATCTTGGGGAATCCACTGTAAATACACACTCGTTATGGCGAAAGCCGTAAAGAACGTCATCAAGATTCAAGGCGTCGGTGGCCAGCTGACTCCGGCCCCGCCAGTCGGCCCGGCGCTCGGCGCGCAGGGCGTGAACATCCAGGCATTTGTAACCGAGTTCAACGCCGCAACCCAGGATCGCCGCGGCGAAACGGTTCCGGCGATCGTAACGGTTTACGAAGATCGTTCGTTCTCATTCATCCTCAAAACCGCTCCGGCGTCGGATCTCGTCAAAAAAGCGATCGGCCTTGAAAAAGGTTCGGGAAAGCCGCTCACGGAAAAAGTTGGTAAAATTACCAAAGCGCAGTTGCGCGAGGTTGCCGAGAAGAAGATGACCGACCTCAATACGAAAGACGTTGAGAAGGCCATGCGGATTATCGCCGGCACCTGCCGCCAAATGGGCGTTGACGTTATAGAATAATAAATCGTTTATCGTCGTTCTATGACCAAAGGCAGCTCGCTTATTCTGCGCATTTACTTCGGTGTGGTGTCTGCGGTGACGCTCTTCACGCTCATGTTCGGCGCCATCGACTTCCTCACGATCGGCCTCAAGACCTACGTCTTCACGAGTGCCGACGTTCCGGCGTACGGCCTCTTGAACTGCAGCGATCCGCAAGCGCTCGAAGGCTGGTACGGCAAGCCCGTGTCGGAACCCGCACGCCCAACAACCACCACCGACAGCACCGAAACGCTGACGGCTGAAGAGCAAAAGGCGCGCTGCGAGTCGGCGAATTCGACAACCATGGAAAACTACGGACGCGAAAAGGCGAACAACGCCGTACGCAACCTCGCGCTCATCGTCGTTTCACTTCCGCTGTTCATTCTGCACTTCCGCGTCGTCTATCGCGACTGGAAGGACGAACGCACCGCTTAATTCATTCCTCGTGGGAGCCCAATCGGGCGTAAATACCACAAAAAATTCTATGTCAGGCAAACGTTTTACCGAGGCGCGCGCAAAAATCAATGCCAAGCAGTCGTACGCGCTTCCCCAGGCGGTCAGCCTCCTCAAAGAGGTCGCAACGGCGAAGTTCGACGAGACTATTGAGCTCCACTTTGCGCTTGGCATCGACCCCAAGCAGGGCGACCAGCAAATCCGCGGTACTGTGACGCTTCCGCACGGCACCGGCAAAACGAAGCGCGTCATCGCATTCGTCGACGCCAACAACGAAAGCGCGGCAAAAGCCGCCGGCGCCGACC
>CAYZRQ010000024.1:0-3640 GCA_964480895.1 uncultured Gammaproteobacteria bacterium
ACCGGCAGCACAACGCTGCGCTCCTCGCCCGCCGCAAGCACCACCACGTCGCACGCGGACGCTGGCGCCTCGGACATTGGCAAAAATGTTCGCTTGATTCGCGACATATCATCCAACGGCTCCCGCCATTTCAAGATCGATGAGCTTCTCAAGTTCCACGGCATACTCAAGCGGCAAACGGCTGACAATGGGCTCAAGAAATCCACCAACGAGCAGCCGCCGCGCGCTTGTCTCGTCAAGCCCGCGCGACGCCAAATAGCGCATTTCGTTCTCGCCAATGCGCCCGACCGACGCCTCGTGGCTCACCGTAGCTTCGGCTGCATCAACCTCGAGAATCGGCACGGTTGACGACACCGACGCCCCGTCGAGCATAAGCGCGTCGCACGTTACGCTCACGGAAGCGCCTCGCGCGGCGGGCGTCACTTTGACAAGCCCGCGGTACGTCGAAACCCCGCCACCCACCGAAATACTCTTCGCCTCAACCGTCGCCGACGTCTCCGGCGCAACAAGCGCGGCCTTCGCGCCCGTATCCTGACGCTGCCCGGGACCGGCGAATGCAACACCAAGGTAGTGGCTGCGCGCGCGCCGACCGCGCAAAACGCTCATGGGATACAGCATGGTTGTACCGCTACCCATGTTGCCGTTTAACCACTCGATCGTACCGTTCTCGTCAACAAGCGCCCGTTTTGTATTGAGATTGAACGTATTTTTGCTCCAGTTCTCAATGCTCGAATAGCGGACGCTTGCGCCGCGCTTCACATGGATTTCCACGCAACCGGCATGCAGCGACGCACGCGAAAACTTCGGCGCGGAGCAACCTTCGATGTAATGGACCGAACTGCCCTCGTCGGCCACGATAAGCGTGTGTTCGAACTGCCCACCTCCTTGCGCATTCATGCGAAAATACGCCTGCAGCGGAATCTCCACCTCAACGCCCTTGGGCACATAGATAAACGTCCCGCCGCTCCACACAGCTGCATGGAGCATGGCAAATTTGTGGTCTGACACCGGCACGCAACTCGTCATAAAGTGTTCGCGCACCAACGCCTCGTGCTCACGCACCGCCGTGTCCATATTCGCAAAAAGAACACCGCGCTGTGCAAGTGATTCGCGCAGATTGTGGTAGACGACGTCCGCGTCGTATTGCGCACCAACACCGCCCAATGCCTCGCGTTCAGCCTCGGGGATGCCGAGCGCATCGAACGTGGCGCGAATCTCCGGCGGGACGTCCTCCCATGCATGCGCCTCGGTTGCATTCGGTCTGACGAAAAACGCAATCTCGTCAAACCGCAAGTCCGCAAGCGACGGCCCCCATGCGGGAATCGGCGTTTCGCAAAACAACGCAAAACCCGCGAGACGGCGTTCGCACATCCACGCGGGTTCATTTTTTTGACGAGAAATCTCAAGAACCAACTCGCGCGAAAGCCCGGGAACAGCGGAAAATCGCGACCGGTGAGCGCTTGGCGTATCGAGGACGGAGCGCAAATCCATAGCTCGCCTATCCTAGCCGAGCCACGGAAAAATCGCCAGCTAGCGCGACGCGGAAATCATGGCGCCGCGCTCGGCTGCTGGTGCCGACACCGTCACCGTATCGCCATTTTGGACGACGAGATAGCCGGTCGTTGTCGTGGTCGTGGCCGTGGGGTCAACGGGAATAGCGGTGAGATACGCGCCGTCGACGAGAAACGCCAAATCGACAACGCCGCGGCACGACGGCGAAGGCGTGCGGCAAATGTCGTCGGGAACGTCGGGAAGCGCAACCGGCCAGTCGTCGGCGTGATCGTCGGCGTAGGAGCGAAGTGCGTCGGCCACATTCGCAACGGCGTCGGAGCGCTGAGAATTGCGCGCCTCGACAATAGCCGCACCCGGATTACTTGCCAGCACAAGAATGGCGGCGGCGAGCGCAAGAACGGCAACAACAAGAATGACTTCAAGCGCCGTGAAGCCCTTCGCGGGCGTTGTCGGGTACAGGGAAGAGCGCATACGTTGACGCTATTGTAGCAGAAACGCGGAAGCATCGGCTATGAACAGCGGACGCTTGACGACAAAACGCCGTGTGGTATCGTCAACATATTGAGTCCTATGCAACGAATCTCACCGTGCACGATGAAGGCGACGTCGAAGCGAACCGGCATGCACTGCTGGCTCGGCTTTGCGTATGCCTGGCATTTTTGCGGCGACGGATCGTTTCATGGGAAGTATGGGAATTGAATAATCCCAGGCGGATGACCGCCTTCCGTGACCAACGATCTGTCGGCCGACAGATCGTTTTCGTTATCACGCGATCGTAATCGACTTAAGAGCTTCGGTGGAAGAAGCGCTTCAGTGGGTTTCCATCCCGGAACCCAGTTGAGCGACACGCTCCATCGGAGGAAACCGTGACCGAACACACCGTTAAGGGCGGCGCAGGCGAAGTCATGCCCGATCCCATCAAGAAAGGTGATGACGTGAACCATCCGCGGGCGCCCGAACGCCCCTGCCGCATCGACAACCTCGGCAATCCCGCTCGCGAGACGGATCGCGGTGGACCGGATTCTCTATCCGATGGGGATTTCGGAGGCGGCGGGGTCGGCGACGGGAGCTGGGAAAACTTTTGAACGCGTCGTTCAGGGGAGTCGCAAGACTCCCCTGCCTCTTCCATACGCCATGGCAACGGACAGGAGCGCTTCTTCCACCGTAGCGCTCCCGCCGGTTGCCATCGCAATCCGGAAAACGGCCCCAACGACCGTCGGAGGTATCTCATGACCGTTCACCAGCTCGATGCGCACCAGCTTGCGTTCATTACACCGCGTCCGAATCCGCACGCACAGGTGCTTGAGCGCATCGCCGCGCGTCCGACGATGCATAGCCCCCGCGACCTCACGGCGTGCATGCTCCGCCTGACGCCTGGCGCTCGCGTCGACGTCGACGACGTGCGCACGGTGCAGGCGGCGGTGGCTTGGTGGCGCGGCTTCGGCAACGCGCTGCCGTTCCCCGCCTACCTCGAAACGATTCCGATCGTGCCCGAAACGATCGCGAAGACGCCGGCCGCGTTCCCGCATCTGCGCCTTCTCACACTCGTTGATCCGCGCCTCGGTCACGTCGCGTCGTGTCGCCTCGCGGGAGTCCACTTCGGGTACGGTGCGTGGGGCGACGATCATCTTATGCCGTGCGACGATCGCCACGCGCTTCCGACCGACGTGCCGTACTGGATTCGGGCGAACGATGGAATCGCCAATCTCGGCCGTATGCCGAGCGCGTGCCTCATCGCGTGTGCGGATGATCGCCTCGCCGGAACCGTCGACGTCGGCATCGCCATCGTCGTGCAACATGGCGTGCCCGGCTACGTCATGGACTTGCCCGGGTCGGTCGTGCGTTCGCAGCGTGATCACTCAGCCATGCTCGGCCGTTGGCCCGACGGGCTGCGCGTCAACACATGCACGAGCAATCGCGTCGGTCCGGGTTACGGTTCGGTCGAGTTCATCGTCGGATAACGCCACTCGTGACTCGTCATTGCCTTCGGGCGGTGGCGAGTCTTTCCTTTTTTAGAACGTCAAATTTTAAAACACAACCCTAAAACGCAAAAGCCGCCAGCAAAGATGCCGGCGGCGTGTACCTATTCTAGAAGATCGGCCTGAACTCGGGAATGTTCATGGCGGGG
>CAYZRQ010000024.1:3650-7503 GCA_964480895.1 uncultured Gammaproteobacteria bacterium
GCCCCGTCCGGGCTCGTGAGGAGCGCGATGGCGTCCTCCGGAGCCAGGGCGTAGACGATGCAGTCGATCTCCTCGGACTCGGGATGCGTGTTCTGCGCGATGATCTCCGCCAGCCCATCGGGGTCGCCCTCGAAGTCGAACCGGTAGAAGAACTCCGGCGATCCCATGCGCGGCACCTCGCGGGCGAAGCCCAAACGATGCAGGCTGAACGGATCCGGCTCTGCATGATGAACGCAGCCGACCTCCTCGGTAAACTCCCTCCCGATCTCCCAGTCGAGAACGTAGGTGAACTCGTGGCCGCGATTGCGCTCCGGGGTCTTCTCCCTTGTCTCTTGAAAGGGAGACCAGTGTACCCCGCCGGAAGCGGCACACACTCGTCCGGTGTTGAGGCCGCCCACCCCGCGCCCGCGGCGCGTGATGGAAAACTGCCCAGACCTCTTGGCCCAGCTGACACTGCAGGTCCCCAGCTGCCAGGCGCAGGCTCCCGAGTCGAAGCTCGGCAGTTTCCCCTCCTTCCCCCATTCCTTGCAGTACGCTTCTCGCAGCGTCATGCCGTATCCGAAGTGTCTGACCAAGTCTCGGACGAGTTCCCTGAGTTCGGTATCGTCTCCCGGAGAATGCACCAGCGGGATGTTCCCGGCGTCCATCGAAGTTCTCCCGAAGCTCCAGTTGCTCGGGGCAATCTTCGCCTTGAACGAATCTCCCTCGCGTTCGAACCCGCACAGCCTTGTGGCCAGCTCATCGAGCTTGGGATTCAGAAGGTTCAGGCGAAGCCGAGCGTATCGGGAAATCCGACGCGCGAGATCCGGTCTCCGCGCTTCCTCTTCCTCGAGAGTGGCGTGCTCCGACGTGATCTGACGGTAGGCGGCGAAGTCCCGGGCGAACCGAAAGTCAACCACGAATGGAAGCAGACAGCGCACCCTTGGGTCGACACCCGATTCATCCGGGCGGCGCGGTCCGATGAGCCGTTCGCCATGAAAAATATCCATTGCCGAGCGCGCCTGCACGTAGCTGGGCGCCGGCACGCTGTCGTTGACCCGCTCATCCTCCTTGGAGACCTGCCAGCGCTCGAGCCTGACCCTCTTCCCCGTCTCGAGCACAAACTCCTCGGCCGCCAGTCGCGTGATTTCTTTCATTCTCGTACCCTCCCAGAGTCGTTGAGGCCAACCGGCGAAAGCACCGGATCCCTACATTTTCAAATAATTCGTTAAACGTCAATAAAGTTTTGATTTCATTCCGAAATATACGAAACAATTGGTCGGGCTGACAGGATTCGAACCTGCGACCTCCTGCTCCCAAAGCAGGCGCGCTACCAACTGCGCCACAGCCCGAAATACCACGTACGCGCAAGATCTTAGTACGCGTGTTCGGGAATTGTCCAACCATCGATGTCTGCCTGCTCGTCAATATCCTCTCCTACAACGTAATTCGGCCAAAAGACATCTGCTACATCAACGACATTCTCGGCCCAATCAACGCCGTACAGCGAAATAGCGACCGACTCGCTCGTCACCCATCGCAGCGTGGCGTCGGGCGCGACTGCGTACGTTTTGGGATTCGTTTGGAGTTTGACGAGATATGTTGCCGGTTTAATCGTAACGTTTTTTCCGAGCATGTAGCCCGCGAGCGCGTCGGCGGTGATCGTCG
This sequence comes from uncultured Gammaproteobacteria bacterium, assembly GCA_964480895.1. Taxonomy (GTDB): domain Bacteria; phylum Patescibacteriota; class Patescibacteriia; order UBA9934; family UBA9934; genus CAIKHN01. The sequence continues at coordinate 5,298 of CAYZRQ010000024.1, forward strand.
TCACATTGTCGAACGAATAGTCCCAGGATGTGAATACGGTCTCGTTCGGAAACGCATGGCGCTTGCCGTCGGAGCCGAGGAGATAAACTGACGAAAACTCTTCGGACTTGATAAGCGTACCTGCCGTTGGCACGACCTCTTCTTCCTCGGCCGGTGGCTCGTCAACAGGCTCTTCGACAACTGGCTCCACATCGATCGCCGCCGCGGTAACAGCGTCCAAACTCCAATCCTTGTCGTTGTTGCTTTGAATACGAACATACCGATACGGCGTCGCACTCGCGTTCGCAATGACGAGTGTGACACCAGATGCGGGCAAAAAGTCGCCGGCACTGCCGATCGTCAACCAATCCGCAGTGTAGAACGTTACCGTCGCTGCGGCGCCAATGTCCCACGGATAGCACGTTAACGTAAGATCACCGATGCCTTCCTCGCCTTCGCCCATGTCGACGATGACGTACGTACCTTCACCGCGCATATCGGCATAGCGCGAGTTGGGAGCGCCAAGCACGTTTGATGGCGATGTGATGTCAACGGCCGAGGAGTCGTAGAGGCTATTGGCGTAAACATCGGCAGCACGCGCCGTATGCGCAAGAGGCGCAATAACGACCAAAAGCAGTGCGGCAACAAGAAGACGAGACATAGATGATAAGAGTATACAACAAAAATCCCTAGCTTTCGCTAGAGATTTTTGTGGTGCCGAGAGACAGAATCTGGCCTTCGGCCAGATGACCTGCGTTCGCTCGGCATCGTCGAATCCGTCCGGACATTGCAACAAGCTGCATGTCCGTCCGGCTTCTCCGCTGCGCTCGCTCACTTGGTCATCGAACTGCGAGTGTCGACAGTTCGATCAGACCAGAACAAAAATCCCTAGCTTTCGCTAGAGATTTTTGTGGTGCCGAGAGACAGAATCGAACTGTCGACACGAGGTTCTTCAGACCTCTGCTCTACCACTGAGCTACCTCGGCGGGCTCCCTTTCCGGGCAGACTTTCGTTCGGGCTCCTGTGTCGCCCTCACTTTCTTCTGCCCGCCGGGTCGCCTTCGATTGGCTTCGCCAATCGACTGGCTGCAGCCTGTCGACGCCAAAGGCGTCGATGCGCAGCGTAGCCTGGACGAAACGGAAGGCGAGCGGTGTTTCTCTACTCCTCGCGAGCCTGACGGAAAGTCCAGGCGAAAGCGAGCAGCTGGTGGGTGTGGATGGACTCGAACCATCGGCCTCAGTCTTATCAGGACTGCGCTCTAACCACCTGAGCTACACACCCATATTTTGAAAAGAAGCTCCACAAGAATAGGTTGATTCTTGCAGGGCGTCAAGAATCACGCTAGGATAACATCGTACCTGGAGTGAATGTGCACACGAACATCTTGGAAGGCTGGGAGATCGAGGTCATGGATCCGACTATCCGCTTCAGCGGCCTTGCGCAAGAGGCGAATTTGAGCGGGATCATGCGAGACGGTGGCGGAAACAACACGCGCCCCGGACAGCGATTCTGGGACTTGGGCCCCCGCAACTTCCGCGTCGTGATCGACGTCGTGGCTAGGAAACTCTGGCAGCCGACCGAAGCGTGGAAGCACTTTGCCGAGTTCGTTGATCCGACGCCGGGTGCAATCCAAGACGTCGTGCTCACGTGCGTCGACATCACGTTCGAGCAACTTCCCGACGAGCATCCGTTCATGGCAATCTACAAGGAAATCGCGGATCGCGCCGGTAATACCGTCGCGGGCGTGGTCATGGTCGCCGTGATCCACGAAATCAACAAGCTCACCGCGAGCCGTTCCGTCGCATAGCTCCCTTCTTCACCGATTCCCACCCGGGGGTCGGTGATTTGTTTTCGTCAATCTGTACATACAAAAAACAGCCCATTCGGGCTCCTTTTCTTTGTTTCCAGCTTGCCACCCCGTGAACAACTCCGTGATTACAACGTCCGTCCGTATCTTGCGATACGTCTCGACCGATCAAAGGTATCATCCTTTGAAAGGAGGTGATCCATCCACAGCTTCCGCTACGGATGCCTTGTTACGACTTCGTCCCTATTGCTGATCCCACCTTCCGCCGCCATACAGCGACGTTCGGGTGTTACCAACTCTCTTGACGTGACGGGCGGTGAGTACAAGACCCGAGAACGTATTCAAGGCGGCGTTATGATCCGCCTTTACTAGCGATTCCGGCTTCATGGGGTCGAGTTGCAGACCCCAATCCGAACTGGG
>CAYZRQ010000025.1:0-7318 GCA_964480895.1 uncultured Gammaproteobacteria bacterium
GTCACGACGACGCTGCAACGCTTAGCCGCTATCTCGTTGAGTCCGTTGCGTTGCCTGACCGTTTTTTGGCCACGAAGCGCGAGGCTGTGCGTTGGCCCGAACGTTACTCGTGGAAAAAAACCGCTGAAGCAACGCTCAATACTTACCTCTTGGCCGCCATTCGCCGCGTGTGAAGCCGCTAACACCGACAATAAACAGTACGTTCGATGACGCTCTGCCCGAGCGCCTCATTACGGTTCCCGAGTCGCACGGCCGCGTGCAGCTGCAGCACGGCGCCGGCGTGCCGTCGCCCTATATCGTCAAGCTGCGCGAAGGCCAAGTCGCAATCGACAATGATGTTGACGACGAAGTATTCAAGCTTGCGCAGAGTTTGATTATCGACGCCGACGACGATGTTTCGATCGCGCCTTTGGGCGACGACGGGTTGTCGCTCGCGCTTCTTGATGTGCGCGACCAGCTGCGCGAATTCGATGCGGTCGTGCCCGACGCGGTATTCGTGACGCGTGCATCGAGGCCGGTGAAGCGAGCGCCCGCGCCGGTATCGCTCGACGAGGCGTTGGCGCGTTTTGTTGACGGAGCATTTGTGGCCGAGGACATTATTATCGCTCCGGAGGTGCCGAACAGCGTTGCAATGCCGGTAGAACCGATTGCCAGAACGGCCGCATCGCCGTGGGTACACGCCGAGGGGGCGGCGCAGGCTGTCCGCGTTACGCGAACGGGCTGGTTTTATCATCCGACGCTTCGGGCGTGCGCGGCGTTTGTCGGCTTTTCGTTCGCACTCGTGCTGCCGCTGCGCGCCATGCAGACGATCTCTTCAACCGGCGCCTCGGCCGAGGCGCTCAACGCCATCGGCGCAAGTGCCATCGACGACCTCGAGCGCGGTGCCTCGGCGCTGCGCGAGCGCCGATTCGACCTCGCGCAAGACGATTTTGGTCGTGCGGCGGAAAAGTTTTCCAACGCCGAAGCACAGCTCGGCAATTTGCAGGCTGCGGTTGTCGCGGTTGTGAGCGTTATTCCCGAAACCGACCGCACGTACGCGTCGGTGCGCGGCCTTATTACGGCCGGGCGCGAGCTCTCGCAAACCGCGTCCATCATGAGCAACGCCGCACAGGACATCGCCGGCACAACGTCCATTGATCTCGTTACCAAGCTCGAACTTTTTGCTTCCTACGTCGACAATGCGCTTCCGCACGCCGAGGCGGCCGCCGCTGCGCTCGACCGCGTCGACCCCGAGGTCATTCCCGACGAATACGCACTGCGCGTTGCCGAACTCCGCGCTCAAGCACCTGCCGTTGCCGCATCGATGCGTGAATTTTTGACGCTCATCGACGTTTTTGCTGCCATGCTTGGCGGTGACGAGAAAATGCGTTACCTCGCCGTGTTCCAGAATCCAACCGAGTTGCGTCCTACCGGTGGCTTTATCGGTTCGTTTGCCGAGATGGACATCATGAACGGAGAAGTAGTCGCTTTGCGCGTACCCGACGGCGGTTCGTACGCCGCACAAGGTCAGCTCCGCGCGTTCGTCGCCGCGCCCAAGCCGTTGCAGATCGTCAACGCACGCTGGGAATTCCAAGACGCCAACTGGTTCCCCGACTTTCCGTCAACGGCGAAAAAAATGCAGTGGTTCTACAAACAATCCGGCGGCCCGTCAACCGACGGCGTCATCGCCATCAACGCCGACGTCGTCGTCGATCTGCTTGCACTGCTTGGCTCGGTCGATATGCCGGCATACGGTTTGACGATCGACGCTGAGAATTTCATGTTCGAAGCCCAGCGGATCGTTGAATACGACTACGACAAAACACAAAACGCTCCCAAAGCATTTATTGGCGACTTGGCGCCGATTCTCCTTGATCGTATTGCCGATGCCGACCTCCCGACGTTCCTCGCTGTGCTCGGGGTGTTTGAGACAAGCCTGCATGAGCGCGATGTGCAGGTGTACGCCGCTGACAACGACCTCCAGGCGGCGGTGCGCGAGCTTGGCTGGAGCGGCGAAATCAAGCATACCGACGGCGATTACCTCATGATTGTCGATACGAACGTTGGCGGTGGAAAAACCGACGGCGTCATTGACGAAACCGTTGATGTCGCTGTGCACGTCGAAGAAGACGGCGGTATCGTCAACACCGTTACCGTAAGCCGTACGCACCAGGGACTTTCGAACGCGCTGTTCAGCGGCAAGAACAACGTTGATTATCTGCGACTTTATGTGCCGGAAGGCAGCGTGCTTTTGGCAGCCGACGGCTTTTCGCCGCCACCCGCAGAGGCATTCGAAACCTCGGACGTTGCGCTTGCCGAGGACGAGGACTTGGCGTTTACGATGAGCGGCATGACGGTTGACCAGGCGAGTGGTGTTGACGTATGGCAGGAGTTCGGCAAAACCGTGTTCGGGCAGTGGGTGCAAACCGGGCCGGGTGAGACATCAATCGTGACGTTCACCTACCGCTTGCCGATACGTCTGTTCGCGGGTGATGGAGAAGACAGCATGTTCGCGACCGCGAAGCGTGAACTCGGATTTGGTCGCGGGGACTCATATTCGCTTTTCGTCCAAAAGCAAGCCGGTGTAGCGAGGCGTACGACAACGGTTTCGCTATCGCTTCCCGACGACTGGAGTGCGCCGTGGTCGACCTTGGGCGATGCCGCGAAAAGTGCAGCGACCGAAAACGCAACCGATGCGTTCTTCGGCTGGCTTGTGACGCGCTAGCGCTATGCCGCATTCGCAGCACCACCATGGCCACGTCGTGGCGCGCGACGAGACTACGCCGCCACCTTCCGACGCCAAGAGCGCACGCGCGGTGCTCGACGAGGGCTTAACCGCGATTTATGGCGAGGATCGCGCCGATTTACACGTGGTTGAGCGCGGTGCATCGGCGCTATCGCGATGGCTGCCGCGTGTGGTGCTCGGTCTTGCCATAACCACGGCCGTGGCGTTCCTCGCTTTTTTCCTTTACCAAACCTTTTTTTTGAACCGCTCGTCGACTGAGCCGCTCGTCATGGCGTTCGACGTTCCGCCGACGCTTGTTTCGGGCGAGCGTGCCACGATCGTGCTTGCATACCGCAACCCGACCGGCGTGCCGCTTGCATCGCTTGAGATCGACCTCAATGTGCCTGCGATGTTCCGCGTGGTGAGCGCGACTCCTGCACCGACTGACGCCGAGAAACTCATGTGGGACTTGGGCACCGTCAGCGCGCGCTCTGACGGCAGCATTACGCTCGAGGGTGTTTGGGTGGCCGCCGCCGGTTCGTCGTCAACGCTTCAGGCGCTCGCTTCGTACAAGCCGGCGAATTTCAACGCCGATTTTCACGACATCACATCAACGACGGTCGCGACGGACGCCAGTACGACAATGCTCGCGGTTGTAGCCGACCGCGCAACCGGCACGCCGGGTGAAACGATCACCTACGTCGCGACGGTTGCTAATGGCGGCGCCGAGCCGTTCGCACTCACCGAACTCGCACTCACGCTTCCCGAGGGTTTTTTTGTGACGGCAAGCAGCCCGGCACTCCCTGCGGGCGAGGCGCCGACGTGGACTATCGGGGACATGGCTGCGGGATTTTCGGGGTCGTATTCGGTGTCGGGCACGTTTGCGTCGGACGTTTCCGGGCCGCAAACGCTTGCAGCGACGCTTGCGGTAGGCGAAGGCGCGCAGCAGGCAAGGCAGGCCGAGGCAACGGCGGACGTCGAGGTGCTCGGCAGCTCGCTTCAGCTTGACATGATCGTCGGCGGCGCGACTGACGACGTTACCGTTGACCCTGAATCGACGCTGCGCGTGAGTTTGAGCGAGCAAAATATCGGCGACGAAGCACTGACCGACGTTTCGGCGCTTCTTGATTTCCAATCCGAGGGTGTGCTGCCGATTGCGTGGAGTGCGGTGTCACTTGATGGTGGGCGAGTAACGGCCGACGGTATTCGTTTTGATGCGAGCGTAATCGGCACGCTCGATGCGGGTGAACGCATGCTGTTCAACCTCGCATTTCCGCTTACGCCGGCCGCGAGCGCGGCGTCGTCGGCGTTCACGCTTGCGTGGAACGCGACGCACGACGCAGTTACCGTTAGCACATCGCCGCTTACCGTGCGCATCAATTCCGATGCCGAGCTAACGGCTCAAGGACGCTATTTCGACGATGATGGTGCACCACTCGGCAGCGGGCCGCTTCCGCCCGCGCTTTCCGAGCGTACGAGCTATCGCCTTTTTTGGACGATTGTGGGCGGCGTGCACAACCTTGAAGACGTTACCGTGTCCGCAACGCTGCCCGAGGGCGTGGTGTGGGATACATTTTCGCAGGCCGATCTTGGCGTTATTGCCTATGACGCGGGGAACCGCATCGTCACATGGACGATCGCCGCGCTTCCGGACGATATCGCACAGGTCGGCGCAAACATGAGTCTTTCGATAACGCCAACAAGCGATGACGTCGGTACGTTCGTCAATCTGCTCGGGCCATCACTCATGGTCGCGAAGGATGTTGAAACCGGCTCGCCGGTTGAGTCCGGCGCCGGAACGGTCACGACCGAACTGCCTGACGATGGCTTGGCGCAAGGCAAGGGTGTGGTGGTGGAATGAGGGATTTATCACATTACGGCGTCAGGCCGGCGGTTTCGCGAAGCGCGTCGAGAGTGAGCGCGGCGGTTGTATTCCACGAGAACGCTTTGGCGCGCGCCATGCCTTCGGCGCGCATTTTTGTACGCAAATCGGCGCCGTGCTTGCGGTCGAGGATGACGTGAAGCGCGTGCACGAGGTCGTTGACGTTGTACGGATCGACGTAAAGCGCGGCACCTTGTGCGACCTCGGGAAGCGAACCGGCAAAGCTCGTGATAACCGGCGTTCCGCATGACATCGCCTCGAGTACCGGCAAGCCGAACCCTTCGTAAAACGACGGGAAGAGAAACACCGTCGCTCCACGGTAGAGTGCCGGTTTATGTTTTTCGGGTGCGTAACCGAGGAGACGAATGTCATTGCGGTAGACGCTCTTGCGTACGCACGCCGTAACCGCCGATCGCCAGCCGTTGCCACCAACCACAACAAGCGGCAACGCGCTTCCGCCCTCGGCACGAAACGCGTCGTACGCGTCGATGACGCTTTCGAGATTTTTTCGCGGTTCGTGCGTGGCGAGCGTTAAGAGGTACGGCCGATTGAGGTCGTATGCTGCGCGGAAACTGCGATCCGACGCTTGTTCACGTCCGCCATACGCCGTGGCGTCCACGCCAAGGTGCGTGACGGTGATGTTTTCGCGCGCAATTCTCCAATGAGCAACGATGTCGTTTTTTGTACTCGACGACACAGCGAGGAGCCGTTGTGCGCCTTGCGCCTGTGATCGACTGCCGACAAGACGCTCGCGCCAATGATCTTTGCGCGTGAAAAATTGCGGGAACAGCGAGAGCGTGAGGTCGTGGATTGTGAGCGCATAGGGGAGCCGCGTGCGGGAGATGTTCGGGTGCGGGAAAAGCCAGACATCGGGCATTTCAGGCAAAAAATCCTCAAGCGCCGGCTTGCGCGGCGAAACGAGGTAAAGTGAAAGCACGTTGTTGGGAACGGGACATTCGACGACGCTGATGTTTGCACCGCGAATGGTTGGCAGGCGGTCGAGCGTGTCGTTCGTCCCGCTCGCGAACAACACAAACCGATCGAATGGCGCGAGTTGCGCCATGCTGCGGACGAGGTTGAGCGTATACCAACCTACTCCGGTCAAGCGTCGGTCGGTTAAGCAGCGGATATCAACGGCAATCTTCACACGTGGGCATGATTCGCAAGTTGGTGTTCGTGCCAGGCTTTCGTCACATGATCGTAAAGGCGTTTGCGGAATGTTGCGACCGAGAATTGCTGTGCATGGAGGGCGATGGCGCGCGGATCGAACTGTGTGTGGTTGAAGTGAAGGACGGTATCGGCAAGTTCTTCCCATGACTGTTCGTCAAAGAAGACACCGGTTACGCCGTCGATAACCGTTTCGGTCGCGCCGCCGGCGCGGTACGCGATCACCGGGCGCCCCGCGGCCATGGACTCGACGGCCGTGATGCCGAAATCCTCCTCGTGCGGGTGGATGAACGCAATAGCGTTTTGGAATAACCGCACTCGCTCATCGTCGCTCACGCGGCCGAGAAACGTTACGTTGCTGCCCGCGCGCTCGCGCAGCATGGCCTCAGCTGGGCCCGTGCCAAACACCGTGAGCGGCAGCCCGAGTTTGGTGAAGGCGTCGACAACAAGGTCGTATCGCTTGTAGGAGACCAGACGCCCACCAACGAGAAATGACGTCTTGGGGCCGTCGACCACGGAAAATTTTTCGGTATCGACCGGCGGATAGATGACATCGCTGTTGCGATGGTAGTACTTGGTGATGCGCCGTCGTACGGTTTCCGAGTTCGCGATAAATTGGTCGACGCGATCGGCGGCCAAGCGATCCCACGTCCGCAGACGCGTGAGCAGCGTCGGCAGGAGCGCCTTCACGAGGCGCGAAGCCGAAAGCTCTTCAACGTAGCTCACCGCGTCGCTCCAGAGGTAGCGCGTCGGCGTATGGCAGTAGCATATGTGCAGCGCGTCGGTTGAGGTAACGACACCTTTGGCAAAAGCACTCGAGCTTGAGATGACGACGTCATAGCCGCTCAAGTCGTACGACTCGGTCGCGGTGGGCATGAGCGGGAGGTACCAGCGGTATTTTGTCAGTGCGAAGGGAAGGCGCTGGAGGAACGATGTGCGGATGTCGCGGTGGCCAAACGCGTCGGCCATGCGCGCTTTGTCGTAAAGTAGCGTAAACGTCGGTGCCTCCGGCCAGAGCGACTGGAGAACCTCGAGGACGCGTTCCGCGCCGCCCTTCTGCATCAAGTGGTCATGGACGAGCGCAACTTTCATAGGGGCGAAGAGAACTATCCGATTCCCGAATTGAGCGCATGCCGGATGACGGCAAAGGGCGTTTTTGCCAGAATGACAAGATCAAGCCACGGACGCCAGTTTTCAATGTAGTACATGTCTAGCCGAACTTCGTCCTCGAAGTCAAGGTTTGCCCGTCCGCTGATTTGTGCCATGCCGGTAATGCCGGGCTTTATCGTGAGCACCTTGCGATGTTCCGGCTTGTAGAGCGCGACCTCCTCGGGAAGGTGCGGCCGCGGACCGACAAGGCTCATATGGCCAAAAAGGACCAAGTAGAACTCGGGAATCTCGTCAATCGAACATTTGCGGATAATGCGCCCGACGCGGGTCACGCGCGGATCGTTTGCGAGCTTGAACAACGGCGAGCCTTCGCGGAGGTTTTCGTGGCGGTTGACAAACCCCGGGTCAAAGCGCAGGCGATGCGCACCAGGGATCATCGACCGGAATTTGAAGTA